>JBHHWX010000020.1:0-24435 GCA_046756745.1 bacterium
AGCTGTCATTCCGGCAATCTTAAAGCCGGAATCTCGTGGTTTCGAGCAGGAGATTCCCGCTAAGAGCATGCGGGACTGACAAGAGAGGGCTGTTTTCGCTCAGACACTATTTAGTACCCGGTCTATTTTCTTGTTCTAAATTTAGAGAGGACGCCTCGATTTGCGCAATACTTTGAAACTTATTAACAAGCTGCTCCAATCTGCGTGCCTGTTTTTCAATTTGTAGAACATCTTGATAAATGGGCTCGGCCTCGGAGATTTGCTCTTTAATGAGTGCGCAGAATCCTGAAATTCCGGTTAACGGTTGATTCATTTCATGGCTCACATCGACAGCCAATTCAAGGACCGAGCTGATTTTTTCCGAAAGGGATTTTTCAGAGTCAGAGTTACGACACATTGACATCAAAACTTCAAAGGTAAAAGGATCGTAAGCGCGATTGAAGATACGAATACACTTGAGGTTATCGGCAATTTTCCTTGGGACTTAAAAATGAAAAATCACCTCACTTAAAATGTTGTCCGAAACTGCTATCGCGGCGAGCAGGTGTAAAAATAAATTAGAACAAAATTCATGAAAATCAAGCGATTTTTTGCGAATCCATTCAGAACACGTCATGGCTCGTCGGGGACGCCTTCGCGAAGAGTGCTGTCATTGCGAGCGTTTCTCAGCGAAGCAATCTCCATCTTAGGCACGCCAGGAGATTGCTTCGGCAAACAACGCCTCGCAATGACAGGTCGTTCGATGAGTTTTCGGTCAACCACTCCTTAAAGCGATATGGTCTTAAATTCTTCGTATAATTTGAAAACCAATGGCAAATAATTACTTGTTTCTTCCCAAAGGATGCCATCCGCTCTGTTGTTTGCAAGCCAGATAGCCGCCTTTTTAGATCCTCCGTTATAGGCTGCCAACCCACCTTCTAAACCGTATAGATTGATGAGCGCCGAAAGATGACGGCTTCCTATTCTGATGTTATAAATCGGATCGAACAAGATTTCCTCTGTAGTGGTCCAGGTGATATTTTCATAGTGTGCGATCCACATGCCCTCTATAGGCATCACTTGCATCAAGCCCATTGCACCTGATTTTGAAACAATTTCGGGGTTCCAAGTCCCGCCGCTTTCCTGCGTAATAGTCGCGCATAAAAGCTCGACGTCTAAGTTGGTGTACTTCACGCTCATGTTAAAGATCTCTTCGGCAATTTCATATTTTAAGCTTGAACGCAGATCCGTATTATACTTACTGATAATTTCCATCACTTTCTGGATATTATACTGACGGACGCTGTCAATATTCATCGCCGCCCTGATATCTTGTAACGTCTTTTCCAGATCCGTAATCCGGTGATTTTCCTGGAATGAGCTGACCCCTAACCTCCCGCACTGTTTATAACTACTCACAACGATGACGACGACGACTAAAATAGCCACAAAGCTTTTGAACATTGGGGATATTTGTGACATCTTTTTTTCGGTTTTTTCAGACATCATCCACCTCCAACTCGATTCGCATGCACTTATTCACTGTTTTGAATCATCTTTAGTTTACGCCAGAGTGTCGCTTTTGAAATACCTAATTTTTCAGCCGTTTTACGTTTATTGCCCTGCATTTCTTGCAAGGTTTCGAGAATCGCAACTTTTTCTATATCGGACAATTTCCCTTCATATTGATGGGACGTTGTCCGGTCAGGCTTTCGAATGCGTATTTCGTCGGGAAGAACCTCAGGAGTGATCTCATCGGAATCGGCAAAAGTTACGGCTCTCTGAATGACATTTTCAAGCTCACGAACGTTACCTGGCCAGGAATAATTGATAAGCATGGCTAAAGCTCGTTTCGAAACTTTACGTACACGTTGACCGTTGAGACCGCCATATTTACGAATGAAATGCTCGACAAATGCCGGGATATCTTCTTTTCGCTCTTGAAGAGAAGGCACGAGGATCGGAACGACATTGATTCGATAGAACAAATCCGCCCGGAAATTCCCCGCCTTTACTTCCTCCTCCAAATTTTTATTTGTTGCCGCGATCAACCGAATATTGACTTTTTGGGAAAAATTCTGTCCGACCCGTCTAAATTCATTGTCCTGCAGAAAACGCAAAAGCTTCACCTGCATGCTTGGCGCCATCTCAGCAATTTCATCCAAAAAAACGGTCCCTTTATCTCCTACTTCGAACAGTCCCTTATGTATGGCATCGGCGCCAGTGAAAGCGCCCTTGACATGACCGAACAACTCGCTTTCCTGAAGACCTTCGGGAATGGCCCCACAATTGATGGCGACAAAAGGGTTTGCCTTTCTCTTACTGCGCGCATGGATGGCTTGCGCGATAAGTTCTTTGCCGGTTCCGCTTTCTCCGATAATGAGAACAGTTGTGTCCGAACGCGCAACCCGGGTTATCACATTCATGATTTGCAGGATTTTGGGAGAATGTCCAATAATTGGGTCGAATTCCGAATGTTGACGAATTTCATGGGCAAGCGTTTCCCGCTTTTGTTTTTTGCTGCGTACATCCACCAGCCTGGTTATGAGATCCAGCAGTTGCTGATCTTCAAAAGGCTTTGTAATATAATCGAATGCCCCGCGTTTTATGGCTTGGACGCCTTTTGAAATAGAGCCGTATGCCGTGATCATCATGACTTCCGTTGCCGGCCAATTCTGTTTTATCTCGATCAACAGTTGCATGCCGTCCATCGGCTTCATTTTATAATCCGTAATGACGAGGTCGTAATAACGTGTGTTGAGAGTCTCTAAGGCTTTGGGGCCACTTTCAACAGAGCGGACAGAATAACCGGATTTCTGCAACAACAACGAAACGGCGTTTCTGACCTGCTCATTATCATCGACAACCAAAATTTCTAAATCGGCAAGCGTCCCCATATAATCCCCAAGTCCTGTTCTTAGGCGCGGCGGCGGAGTCCGCGAAAAGGTTAAATTTTTGCCTTCAGCAAATTTTGTTTAATCTCGCTGACGGCGTTATCGATCACCGTATAAAGACTGCTGCTGATCGCTTTAACAACCTCCACAGGCTTTTTTTGCGAGGCAGGCGCTTTTGCGGAAAACACATTTTCCCACAAGACCTCTTTGGTGTGTGGGTCTTGTAATTTGAACTCTAACGTGACAATTCCAAACCACCCATTAGCGTCGTCCCATTCTTCAAATGCTAAAATGCGTCCTTTCACAAGATAATCAAAATCAATTGAAGAAGGTATGCTTACGACTCTTTGAAAAGCCCCGGATTCACGGAATTGTTTTAAAATCGTTTCGGTAACAATTTTCCGGGGTGGCGCAATCCACCTGCGATAATGATAAAATTGGACTTCATAAGGGGAATCGCGATAAACAATTTTGTCGCCTTCATATAAAATATCTGCTGTGCATTGTGCGATTCCCAAAGTGACCGGAATCATTGCGTTGTTCGCTCCGTTTCCTTCGGAAACTCCTTCATGGCTCACACGATAGTAAAAAGTGGGCGGAACGCCTCCGCAATTCAATGACAAACCGATGATAAAAGAACAGGTCAAATTAAGGAGAAAAAGCTTCATCCACGTTTCCTCATAACATAGTTAGCGATTTATTTGTTACGGCATTTTCCTTTGCGGCGGCGCAGCCTTTCGAACCAGCAACCAGGGTCGTTCTTTAACCATACGTGTGAATTCTTCTAAATTTTGAGATGCAAACTGGAAGTTTTCAAGAATGTTAACAAGACTGGTACTGTTTGAAGAGAGCATCTTGTCAAAAAGCGCCAAGGTTTGACGAAGATCCGTGATGAGCTCACCTGTCTCTTTTGTGGTATTCTGTAAATGCCCGAGAGTTTCATCAAAAGTAGCCTTATTATCTTCCATCAATTTATTAAGGTCCCCGCTGACGTGGGCTAAATTCGCAGTTAAATTTTCCATGTTGCCCACAAGCTTGACAAACTGCGTTTGTCCTCCGATAAGCATGGTGTCTAAACTTGCCATCATAGAGGAAAGATGGGCGCGGTTTTCTTCATTGAGAATATCAAGAACCCGGTCCATCATTTCCTGCATCTGGCCGGTCAATTCACCCATAGGCTCTGCCATTTGGGAAAACCCGAGCACTTCTTTACTCTCCAAGATACTCCCAGAAGGAAGCAGAGTAGAATTGACCGAACCCGGGCTGATTTCGATGTGTTGATCGGCCATAATTCCAATTGAGGTTACAAATGCTTTTGAATCCACTCTTACGGGAGTTTTTTCGTCAACCTTTAATCTGAGACCGATTCGCGTGTCCCCATTTTTGGGCAGGTTTACCTCGGTCACAAATCCCACATCCATACCGCCATACTTTACCAGCGAGCCGTTTTGGATGCCGGGAACGTTCTCTAAATACGTGATGTATTCTTTTGTATTCTCACCCCAGCTCGTTCCAAAGATAACAGCGAGAAAAACAAATAAAATCACAATACTGCACACGATAAGCAGCCCGGCCTTTATCTCATTTGCTTTGTATTCCATGAGTCGTACGCTAATCCTCCTGAGTTAGTGATTGACCGAAACGCCCCGAGGCCGGGGCTTCGAGCGCAAGTACGTTAATCTTCCTGAGTTAAAGTACTGAGATACGCCTCTTTATCCACCTCTTCATCATCCGGTACCCGGTCAAAAAACTTCCTGATGACCGGGTTGGAGCTGTTTTGAAGTTCTTCGGTTTTGCCGACTTTCAGGATTTTTCCTTGATGCATCATTGCTATCTTGTCGGCAATAATTTGCACGGAAGCCAATTCATGAGTCACCACAACGATGGTCATCTTGAAAGCTTTTTTTAGATTCAAAATCAAGTTATCAATTCCGGCTGCGACCACCGGGTCCAGCCCGGCTGAAGGTTCATCACAAAAAAGAATTTCAGGGTCCATGGCCAGAGATCGCGCTAATCCGGCGCGTTTTTTCATCCCACCGGAAAGCTGAGCCGGTCGCAGTTTATTAAAACCGCTCAACCCCACGGACTCTAACTTCATATTCACCATAATTTTGATGATTCGATCTTCCAGCTCTGTGTGTTCTCGCAGCGGGAGCGCCACATTATCTTCAACACTCATTGAATTAAAAAGAGCGGCTGATTGAAAAAGCATTCCTATTTTTTTTAAGATTTTAATTCTTTCATCATCATCAAGAGCTGTAATGTCGTTGCCTTTGATTAAAATTTGGCCGCTTGTCGGTTTCGAAAGTCCGAGAATATGTCGTAAGAGCGTACTTTTGCCGCAGCCGGATTTCCCCAGGATGGCTAAGGATTCTCCCTTGCAAATCGTGAGATTCACCCCGTCCAAAACTGTGCGATCGCCATAACTCACGACTAAATCTTTAATTTCAATAACGGTTTCACGATCGTGCATCATACTAAAAATAGAATAAAAACGTGAAAACGACATCGGCTGCGATTATCAAGAATATCGAGGTCACCACCGATTTGGTCGTAGATTTGCCCACGCCTTCAGCGCCGCCAGCAACATTGAAACCCTCATAGGAACCGATTTTCGCAATAATTAAAGCGAAAAAGAAACTTTTCACCAATCCACTTAATAAATCTTTAAACACCAACGCTGAGATCGTTTGGTTGATGTAGCGAACACTGGTAATATCTAACGACGCCATCGCCACGATATAACCGCCGAAAATGCCAATGAAATCTCCCATTAAAGTCAAACACGGAAGCATGATGAGCATCGCCAAAGTTCGAGGAACAACCAAAAATCTTACCGGATTCAATCCCATCGTTCTGAGTGCGTCGATTTCCTCTGAAACCTGCATGGTCCCGATCTCAGCCGTTATCGCAGACCCGCTCCGGCCCGTCACAACAATGGCGATTAACAGCGGCGACAACTCCCGAATAATGGACACGGCGACCAGATTTGCCACATAGATTGTCGCGCCAAACTGCTTCAGTTGATAGGCAGACTGCATCGCGATAATCAATCCGACAAAAAACGAAATCAAACTGACAATCGGTATCGACTGATAGCCGATCCGAACCATCTGCTCTACCGTTCTTGCCCAACTGAACCTTTTTCCCTGAAAAGGGGCGACAACTATCCAGTGAAGCGTTTGAACCGTTAAACTTGAAATACGGCTTAGGTAAGCTAAAGTCTCCAGCGTTCCACGCCCTATTGCTCCGAAAAACCTGTTGACGGTTTCCATACGTTAAAAGGCTTCTGTTGCTTCCTGAACAGTCTTATAAATGTCAAAAACTTTATCCAACCGGCTCAGCTCGAACACATTCCGGACCGCATCACGTAAACGAACAATTTTTAATTGTCCTTGATATTTTTTTACTTTTTGCAAGGCTTCCACTAAAGTGGCTATTCCCGAACTGTCCATATATTTCACTCGCTCTAAGTCAACCAAGATGGCCTTTTCCTCTGAATTGGTGAGCTTAAGAAGGACCTCTCTCAAGATCGGCGAAGATTCCAGATCGACATCCACTTCGTTTTCTCCTACGACAGTGGCTTCGAAAACGATTCGTATGCCGTAATCTTCGCGTAATGGGGTGACTTTCATGTGCTCTCCTTTTTTCCTGGCAGGTACTTAATCAAAGTCAACTTATTACCCACCTCCTGATTATTATCATAATACACTTTATCCATGGTGCTTTTGATAAAAAACACCCCGAGTCCCCCTGGGCGAATATCTTCGAGACTGCGCGGCTTAATTTTGTCAAGATCGGCCTTTTCACCATAGTCACGCAAAATAATTTCCAGACGGTCATCCAAAACCCGGTAACAAACGATGATAGGTTTATCTCTTTCGCCACGATAGGTATGTTTAATGATATTGGAAGCGGCCTCATCAACAGCGAGGACGACTTGATTTTTCTCCTCGGCTGAAAAACCGCATAAATCACAGACATGTAAGGCGCCACTCCGGACGATCTTCAAAAGGCGCGGATCGCTGGGAAGTTTAAGCTCTACTTCATGCACGAAAACCCCGCATTTAATAAATGGGCGATACTGCGAGTTATTGCCACTTCAATGCCATAATGGTCAAATCGTCGTATTGTTCCGAACCATCGGAAAAATCACGCACTTCGGCGATCATTCCGCTGACCAACTCCTCGACAGATTGGCACGGTTTTGAAAACTGTTTCACAACTTTCTCGAAAGAATATCTTGCCCCGGACTGACTTTTTGCCTCTACAATGCCATCCGTTATCAGGACAATACTGTCTCCTTCATCAAGTTGAAGTTTTTTTTCTTCAAGATTCAAATCAGGCAAAATACCTAAAGGGACGGTTTTCGCATCCTTGATAAACTCAACTTTGTTCTTTTCTTGCGAAATTCGTATAAAAGGTAAATGCCCGGCGTTGGCATATCGGAACTCGCCGGTAGATGGATCTAAGAGGCCGTATTGGAAAGTTACAAACATTCCCCGGCGACTGCGTTCAACTAAAACGTTATTTAGGGATTTCAGTACCTGGGCGGGATACTCGTGCATTTGGCAATAAATTCGAAAATCACTCACCAACCTGGCCATATAAAGCGCCGCGGGGATGCCTTTTCCAGTGACGTCCCCGACCGCGAAACCGACTGTCCCGCTATCGAATTCTATGAGATCGTAAAAATCACCGCCGATAGACTTCGCCGGAATACTTTTGGCAGCGACGGCATAGTTCCGGTCGGATGAATTGGGAAATTCGGCCGGCATAAAACTTTGCTGGATAAATTTCGCTGCGTCGAGTTGTTGCTCTAATTTTTGTTTTTCTATCTCGATGTGGACCATCCGGACATTATCAATAGCCAAAGCAACTTGTCGACAAAAAGTGCAAAACAGCTCCAAATCATCGGTATCGAACGCTGCGCCATCCAGACGATTGATCACTTCGGCAACACCGATAACTTTTTCTTTCACGATCAGCGGGGCTGCTAAAATTGACCGGGTTTGAAATCCTGTGGAGTGATCGATTTTTGAAGTGAAACGCGGGTCTTTTAAGACATCCGGAACGATTTGAGGTTGTCCATGCTTTGCAACCCACCCTGCAATCCCTTCACCCATTTTCAGGTGCATTGTGCTCATCACTTGCTCGCCGACTTCCCCAAGAGCGACTTTACACTCGAGGATATTTTTCTCGTGGTTAACCAACATCACGGAGCTGGCCTCGGCTTTCATGACAGCCTGAGCCTTTTCGATCACCAGACTAATCAGACGATCCGGATCAACAGTCGAATTTATGATAATACTGACTTCGATAAGGCTTGAGAGGTCGGCAACTTTCGAACGCAGGATGCCAAGCTCGTTGCGTAACGTTTCGGTATCTTGAGGCTGTGCGACCGCGTCGTCTGGCTTATTCTGGAACATCGCTAAGATTATGAAAATCCATAATATATTGTCGAAAAAAAGATAAGAAAAATCGCCTGTCAAAAGCAAGAAAAAAAAAGAAATAACGATGTTAACTCTCTTTAATAAAAAAAGAGAGCGAGTAATTCAGGAATGAGATTGTGTCCCAGCCTTGTCCGAATTCCGAACATCTGATCCAAAACGACACAGGAGATGTTTTCAAACATTCAAATTCATAGAATAGTGCTAACGTTTGTAATTGCAATGAGATAAAGGACTCGTTTCAAGCTTATCTCTCGCTGGCATATTAATTGCATAGCGTCGAACGATCAATTGACACTCCCTCAATAATTTATAGCCATTTTAAAGCTTATACGATCTTGGCAACACAAACTTGAGGACGCATCAGGAGAATTCAGCAAAGATGGCTTTGATAAACCGGAAGATTCTCGAAAACAAATACGAAATCATCCATGTCATAAAAAAAGGCGGCTTCGGAATTGTTTACTATGGCATCGATACCCAGTTAAACAAACCGGTAGCGATAAAAGAGATCGCTCCGACATTAATGGAAGATCCAAAATATCTGGATATGTTCCATGAAGAAGCGCTCAATATCGCTAAATTAAGCCATAACAATATTGTTCATATCTATGAGTTTTCCAAATCTTCAGACGGACGCCTTTATATCATCATGGAGTATATCGATGGCAAGGATTTGGAAAAAATCATTCGCGCTGCTAAGAAGATCGGGGAACGTATTCCACAAAATCTTGCCGTGTATCTCATCGCCGAGACCTGCGCTGCCTTAGATTATGCCCACAATCGTCGCGATGCCTTTACTAACAAACCTCTAAACTTGGTACATCAAGACATTTCTCCCTCCAATATCATGATATCCAATTATGGCGGGGTCAAGCTTATCGATTTCGGGATCGCTTTTGTAAAACGGCATCAGATCAAAGATAAAAAAGACCGCAAATTAAGAGGGAAAATTCCATACATGTCCCCGGAGCAATTATTAGTTGGCAACCATCCTGACCACCGCTCTGATTTGTTTTCATTAGGATTAGTGCTTTACGAAACGCTCACGGGAGAAAGATTATTTACTTCACAAGAGGATATCATTTCTGCCGGCAAAAATCATAAATGGATAAAACGTAAGCTTAAAAACAGCAGGCTGCCATCTCAACTTGAAAAAACCCTGGTTCGAGCATTAGAAACCGATATTTCCCAAAGGTACCAGAGCGCCAATCACATGTACATCGATCTCTTGCAGTATCTGATTGCATGCAATGAGACCGGCGAATTAATGGATTCTCTGTCAGACTTTACCGACAAGACATTCCAAAGACTGCAAGCAGGCAAAAAAAGCATGTCTTCTGAAATCCGGAGACTACAGAACTTGCCGACAGATGACGCTCAGGATCTGGTGCCGAACCGATGGGGCAAAGAGTCCATGGATGACGACATCCAAAATAATACGTTTGGTTTTTCGGAGCCTGACCACTCAAAAACGCTGCAAGATGTGCCCCGAAACAAAGCGGAGCATGACGACGCTGAAGATAATGACGATGATATTATGACGGTCATCGACGTTATCCGAATTTCGGCAAGAAATCATAAAAAACGACTTTTTCAAACATTTTTCGGGCTTGCATTTATCGCGCTCCTTTTTAGTGTATTCGATACCATGAATGGTTGGACGCCGGTGGGTATGCGGTTATACGACTGGTTGTTTCCTCCTGCCATTAAAGTTGTCACCGTTCCGGAAAACGCGACTCTTTCATTAGATAGTCGTCATATAGCCGGCCAAACTCCGATCGCGATAGAACGTATTGCGCCTGGAATTCACAAACTCGAGCTGAGTCTCGAAGGATATACACCCATCGTCAAGTCGCTTTTTGTTCCGAGAGAGGGCGCCGTTCGCATTCAAGGCGAACAGACTCGCGGAGATGAAAGAAGTTATCTTTTTCGATTCAACGCACAAGTTGCGATCGATTCCAATCCCCAGGGCGCTGATGTGTTCATCAACGACATCCGTTATAACCAACAAACCCCATGTGCCTTTGACTGGGAAGTTGGCAAACCTCTTTCGCTGCAATTACAACTTAACGGATTTGCAAAACTCAGTGGTTATTCGCTGAATACTTTGGAAAAATACGATACTGTTGAAGACCGCAGATTCTGGCAAATGCAGGTAATTAATAATAGTCATCTTAAATACTCCATTAAAGGGACATTTAAAAAGGACATCCGTTTTAAGACGGTTCCAAACGGAGTCGAGATTTACGATCTGAAGACAAACAGTCTTCTCGGAATATCAGACAATCAGACTCAAATAGGACTGATGGCTGGTGAGCACAAACTGGAGTTTCGAAAAAGGAATTTCATCCCTAAAAAATTAACAATCGAAATCAACGGCGATTTTGATGAAGATATCCAAGTCGCCCTTTTAAGAAAAGTTCAGTTTACAGCTACCGACAAATTGGAAAAATCTGAGCGTGACATTGCGGCTGAAATAGTTTATCTGAAAAGAGGGACGGGAAATATCCTGACCCAACGTAAAACAACGCCCTTTGAGATGACACTTCCAGGCTACCGATACACTGTGAAATTTCAAAAACCGGGGTATTATCACTCCGAAATCACCATTCCTCCGGAAGCGCTAAAAGTTCATGTTGCAATGGAACCTTTGCGCTCGTTAGTGGAGTGCCGTGTGATTGACGGGATAACGGATCAGCCTATTTCAGGAGCGAAAATATTCTATCACGTCTTGGATAAGCCTCAACCTTCGCGCATCTTTTTTGATCAGACAGATAGATTCGGCGAGGGATTTGGTGAACTGCCCGAGGGCGAATATAGTTTTACAGTCGACACACCAGGATATGGGGTCTTGAACAAGGTGGTTGCGACAAGATCGGGTGTGAATCAAACGATTACGTTCAAACTTTTTCTCAGCAATTAACCGATGCCAAAGCTTATCATAAAAAGAGGGGAGCTGCTTGTCAAAAAAGTCTCGATTCCGGAGCATATTTTGGCGTTTACGGTTGGCTCGGAACAAGGCAATGACATCATCATCGCCGATGAGCGAATCTCGTTTTTCCATTTACAGTTTGAAAAACAAGGCCACGAATATTATGTGCGTGATTTGCAAAGTGAATCCGGAACATATATAAATGGGAAACAAATTTCAAACCGGACATCCTTAGGAAACCAAGACGTCATAGGAATCGGGTGTCACGCCCTGACATTTCTGAACATCGAGGACTCTACCGGAAATTTCAGTAAATCCTATCCGGCTTATCAGCCGGCGCCCCCGCCGTTGCGAGCGAACACCTTCGAAAAAGTTTCGGGTGTTCCTAATTTAGTTAATTTAAACACTTGGATTCAAGAAGACAATCATTCAGGAACGAACAGCACAAACTTGTTCAATCCAAACGACATGCCGGAGCCATCTCTTGAACTTTTAGAAGACAATCTCGGACCGAGCGCCCTTAACGCCAATGACAGCTCCGAAATGGTATCGCCTCACACATCGTTTCGTGAAAACGACACGGTCCCTTCTCCTAACGGGCTGTTAGATTTACAAACGCAAACGTTGCTGCAAGACGACCGGCCAGAGCATGCCGAACCTTTGGCAAAAGAGCTGACACGTCCGGCGCCAAAAAGAGAAGCGCCGGCGAGAATGACTTCGGAGAATTACTACCTGCTTGCCATCTACGGCTACTATCTTGGAAGAAAATTCAAAATCACCGTGCCGGAAACCAGAATAGGCCGGGATCGCAGATTAAACGACATCGTTATTAAGCGTACCTCCAAGGGGAAAATCGATCAAAGCGTCTCCAGGCGTCATGCAACCATCCGGTTCACAAATAGAAAATTCACCCTGACTGACAGAAGAAGCAAGAGCAGAACGTATGTTAACCAGGTTCGACTCGAGCGGGATGAAGCTGTGACCTTAAGACCGGGCGACGAAATCGAAATCGTCAGCGATCGCAAAAGCCACATATTACGGATGGTCAAAGAAGGCGACTGGGATTTTTCATTTCCAAAGAAAACCGGGGTATGGTCGGTAAGATACCGAGCTCGAATCTGCAACATCTACTCCGCTTTGATCATCGTTTTCGCGCTCCTTTTTTTCATGAGATCTCTGTACACCAGAAATATCATTGCCAGCAAACCAGAATCTTTACATGTAACGGAGGAACCGTTTTATCACCAGGACGCAGCGCTAACCAACTCGCTGGCACAAACCTATCAAGCCATTGCAGATTTTAATGATGATAATTTTCTGGACTTAATCTTCACAGATGGGAACGGAGTCCTCAAATGTATTGATGGTAAGACCCGTAACCCGATTTGGATTAATGATGAATTTAGAGCCGTTCCCGACATCCCGATTACGTCCGCAGATCTGAACAAAGACGCTATCCCTGATGTGGTCTCGGTTTCGGATGATTTGCGCTTAAGGGCCATTGATGGAAAATGGGGGATCGAAATTTGGAAGAGCCCCATCCTGTCCGGGCCATTAATAGGCCCGCCTGTTATCGCGGATTTTAACGGGGACGGTCTCAACGACTTAGCGATCGCCTCACAAAACAACCTTATTTACATAGGCTATTCAGGCGTCATGAACTCGCGGTGGATACAAATTGAAGTGGACGAACCCATTCGTTGCGCGCTCGCGGCAGGTAATTGGACAAAGGATTCTCTGCCTAAAATTGCGGTCGGAACAGAGAGCGGGAAAGTTTTGCTGATCGATGGTCATCTACAAAAAGTCGCCCGCACAATTAATGTAAATGAAGAGCTCAATAAAGCCAGCGGCGCCTTTAACCATAATAATCAGATCCGGTTTCCACCCTCTTTTGTGGATTTGAACGGCGACCGGCACAAAGATTTACTGATCTTCACGGTGCAAGGGAATGTTGTCGCCCTTGACGGGTTCACACAAGAACGCCTGTGGTGCGATTACTCCGGTAGAAATTCCGATTTTGGCGACCCCGCAGGCTATGGAATGGCTGTGGGTGATTTAGACGGCGACTTATCTGCCGACGTTGTCGTTCTCTCCCCCACCGGCACGTTAAGAGCTTTTAAAGGACTAGGACACGGTAAGGACCGCAAACTCATCATGTGGGAGAAACGAACCGAAGGCAGCGACTCTTTTGTCGGCAGTCCGGTTTTGGCCGATTTTAACAAGAATGGTACAGTCGATGTCATCCTGCCCGACTCGCGAGGCGCTCTTTTCATTTTCGAAGGGTCCACCGGAGACATGCTGGTGCGAAGCAGTCTTATGACATCTCCTGTAGTCGGCGCCCCGTTGATAGGAGATTTAGACAACGATCACACCCTGAATATTTTGCTAGCAAGAGCAGACGGGTTTTACAAATTGGTCTCAAATAGCCGGACACATATCCAAACAGCCATTTGGGGGCAGCCTTTTGCAAATTGCAAGAACACACACGTCAATGACCTAAACGCCCAGAATCTCTCAACCTATTATGCAAATATGGGAGGCTCTTTGTTCTTGATTTCTTTCATTTTGGGCTTGCAATTTTTCTACAGATACAAAAGGAAAAAACTCAGCACACGCATTCTTTGAGCCTAAATTCTATGGAAATAAAAGTAACAACAGCGGCCCGAAGCGACATTGGGAATGTGCGCAAAGCAAATGAAGACAGTTATTTTATCTCAAAAAATGAGAACTTGATCATCGTTTGCGATGGCATGGGTGGGCAAATAGCAGGCGGACTTGCAAGTAAAATCGCCGTGGAAACGATAAAAGACATTTACTACGACTTGACTAAAGAACAACTCCTGACCGTGTTCGATAATATCTATCCGGGGCTATCAACATCTACCTTGAAGTTAATCGCATCTGTCCGCATTGCCAACCGCAGAATTTATACTCAAACCACGAAACTCCCCAGGCTTAGAGGAATGGGCACAACCGTCGTGGCCCTGACTTTCGACAAAAATGTGGCAACGATGGTACATGTTGGAGATAGCCGAATTTTTCGCATTAGTGACAAAAAAATTTTGCAGCTCACAGAAGACCACTCCTGGCTTAACGAGCTCATCGAGGATAATGAAATCAATGAAGAGGAAATTGAGACATTTGCGCAAAAGAATGTGATCACGCGCGCTTTGGGGACCGCGCCGACCGTAAAAATAGATGTCCATTGCGAAAAATATAAAAAAGGGGATCTCTATGTTCTTTGTACAGACGGTCTGCACAACTCGATAACCGGCAAAGAAATCAACGGGCTCTTTCGGAAAAACCAGTCGTTAGACAAATCTGTCAGTGAGCTGCTGAATAGAGCAAAAAAAAGAGATGGCTCGGATAATATCACGATTGCGGCTGTTCAGACACAACAGGATTGTCATGAATCTCGTTTTACCGGCGTTTCCATAACCATTGCAGAAGAGACTGAAAAAGGCTTGGTGAAGGAAGACAAATATATTCAAAGAAAATATCTCGACCCCAAAAACAACCATTACCCAATAAAATCAATGGCAGCTATGACACAAAATCGACTGATGTTTTTTGGCGCTATTCTATTCACGGCAATCGTCTGTTTTCTTTTTGGCGTAAGCATGCAAAACAAAAAACAAAACAGGCAATATTCACAGCGCACCCTCAGAGCGGCAACCGGGCCAGCTACAAAAACATCCGGTTTACCCGGAAAAATGATGCCGCAAAATTCAAACACACCAATGCGATCCGGTAACGCTTCGCATCAGGCTTTTACCAAAAGAGTAGACCAAATCAAGCGATCGGAGCTCAGCGAAGACGCTGTCTTGGCTTTTGTGCTTTTTAATAGCAATAAGGATTATGAAAACGCCATGCTGGAGACAAGGGGATCCGTGCTGGATAAATTGTCCCCATATTCTCATACTGAGCATCAACCGATTCAAGGCGACTTTTCAATTTTCTTAATCGACTCCTCGAACAATGTCATTCGAAAAACATCGGGGATCAAACTGCCGGTCTTGAGCAATCGGAGAATTTTGCAAGCAAGCGAGACCGAATTTTAACACACAATGGATGTTAACCCGGATATGAGTATCGTTGTTATTCCTCTTTTCTTAGCAGCCTCTCTCTTGGCCATGGGCATTGTTTGGCTCACCCCGGGACTAAGAGGAAATTTGCTGTTATGGACCGGAAGAGAACGCCGAGCAAGAAAACTTTTTGAAGCAGAGCTCGAACAGCATCCGGAAAAAATTACTCTTTACAAAAAGTTGGCAAAGATATATTACTTGCAAAACAGACGGGACAAACGAGCGCTGAGAGTCTTTGATATCATTTTGAATCTGAAAATCCCTTTTGAATGGCGAGAAGAAATTCAAACCGAGGTCGCAAAATACTACATTATACAAGGCCGTAAAGATACAACTGCAATCAAGCTGATCGAGAAAGCCGTCGATCTTGAAATCGAAAAGCTGAGGAGAAATTAGTTCGTGTTTCCACGAAACTCAGAAATAAGCTCTAAGCCCCGTCCCCGGGGCGTCGTAATCTATTGTTTTTGCAAAGCGTCAAACGCACCCGGGGACGGGTGCTTGAGCATTTTGAGAAGCTGAGGAGAGCTTGTTCGTGTTTGCACGAAAACGACAGAGGAAATCTGAGATTTACATCGAAGTATGCTGGTACTGAATACAAAACATCACAAAGACCTTATCATCATGATCATCGCCTTAGGGGATGCTTATTTGGAAAAGGGTTTGTACGCCGAAGCAGCCAAAAGATATCGTCAACTTTTAGACTTCAAAGTTGCAAACAAGCATATCTTGACAAATTTAAGCAAGGCTTTCATCGGTCTCAAGAAAGTCGACGCATTTGCTTTGGAAGTTTACCAAAAAGCGGTACAATACGACCCGAGAAATTCCGAAATCTTTGACATTCTCGCTTCGACATTTCTGAAGGAAGGACGCGACGATGAACACGCCATCGAAATTTATGAGAAGGCGCTCAGGCCAAATTCGCTGCAATTAGAGAAGCTGGTGCACCAGCTTGGAACGATCTATTTTCGAAAGCAGAAATTTGAGCCATGCAAGAAGGTCAACGAACTTCTGCTCATTCAACTCGGATTCAACGCAAAGGCTTTGGCGCTCTTTCTCAAAAGCTGCTGGAATTTAAGTTTGCATAACGATGCCATTGTCATGCTCAAGAAGCTCATCGACCGAACGGAAGGGCGTCCCGAGCTCCTAAGATATCTCTGTCTGTGCTATTTGGAGAAAAAATTTTCCGGGGATCTGAATGAGAACGTCATGAGATTCAATCATGTCGACCGCCAGCTTGTGAGTGACTATTTAACAACGCATTCACACTTCCAGGCCTTGCAGGAGTTAGATTTCTTTTTATCGCTCAAACGTTTCTATTTAGCCCATGAGTATTGGGGCTTTGTCGAGCCATCGCACGCAGAAGAACCCCAAAACGCCTTGGTTTTGAATGAAGCGAAACAGCCGGATTATTCTGCAAAAGTGCAAAGCCGAAATGCTCAGATGTCATTCAACATTTACGGCGATCTTTTGGCAAAACTCAGCTCCTTTGAATCGTTAACAGGAAGAACTTTGACGCCGCGCTCTTCTCTAACTTATGAAGATTTTCAAAAAGAGGGGGCCGCTATCTTCGTTGACCCAAATGTGGAAACAAGCGAGGTCGGCGCTCCTCGAGACGCGGATATTTTAACGACGATACGGTTGTGCGATTGGGATTCCAACAGCATGAATGACACGGCCGAAATTCAGCAAACCGGTCGTGAGCGTTTTTTTGCGTTTATCATTGAATATTTGGAAAAGTATCAACTTTATCATAGCTGGGCTATTTCTGACGGTGTGTTGATTTTTTCCAGTAACATTTTTCAGACGGTTGCCATGTCTGTGGAAATGCTCAACACATTGAGCCGCAATAATTTGCAAAAGGAACCACATGAGGCCTTCCATATAGCCATCGGCATCCACCACAGTCGCCATGGTTTTGGCAACAACAGCGTCAATTGCTTGAAAGAATTGAGTACGAGTATAAAGTTAGCCACGGTCAACCAACGCGACTTAGCGGAGCGAGACCATCCGACTTACGCCAAAAGTATGCAGAAGAAAGACCGGATTTTCTTGAGCAGCAAAGCTTATCGAGAAATCAAAAACGCGAACAAGTTTAAGATCAACAGTCTAGGGCAGCTTAAACTGAAATATATGCAAGAAACGCTCAGCTTGCATGAAATCGTCTGGCGCAATCCCATCGAAGACTTGAACGTCGGGTTTATCAGAAAATTGGGACGTTTTGATTTGCTCGCCGAAATTGGCAACAAACAAGCTATCCGGGTTTTTAAAGCAAAAGACTCCATGCTGCAAAGATTTGTGATTCTGAAAGTGATCCAATCGGAGGCGTTTAACTCGCTGCCGGCAAACAGCCCGCAGAAACTGCAATTTTACGAAAGCGCCAAAATGTTAGGACGGCTGCACCATCCTAACATCGCGAACATTTATGAAGTGGATGAGGATCAAGCTCTGACCTATCTCGCCCGCGAGTTTATTGAAGGCGTTCCGGTCACAGCACTTTATAGCAGAGGTAAACCGTTTCAGGCCGACCGTTTCATCAAAATTATTTACCAAATTTGCCGGGGACTTCAGTACAGCCACCGATTGGATTGCTTTCACTTGAATTTAAAGCCGAACAACATTTTTATCGGAGTGAACGATGAAGTCAAAATGACGGACTTTCGCATTCCCGGCCAAGAGTTGTGGAACCGGAACAACACCCAACTCAACTATGAGGATTGCGCTTATATGGCGCCCGAGCTCATTCACGGCAGGCAAGGGGACGCCAGAAGCGATGTTTTCTCTCTCGGCATTTTGTTATATCAGATAGCGACCGGGACGCATCCTTTTACAGGCAGTCAATTGAGCGAGGTAACCCAGAGTATTCTGAACCGTAAACCGGCTTCTCCCAAGCTCAAGAATGATAAACTTCCGAAATTTTGCGAAGCCTTCATTATGAAATGCTTGGTGAAAAATCCCGAAAATCGTTTTCAATCATTCGACGAAATGGTGACTGTTCTCAAAAAAACCTTTGAGACAAAACTATTTTCGAATTTTAATTATCAGATCGCGCAATCGCGGGATTCATATTAAATGTTGAAAAAGGACTTTCACATTAAGGGATGGCATCATGGGACAACAACAACTTTTACTCGTCACCTTAAGCGCTATTGTCGTTGGAATTTCCGTATTCATTGGGATTCATATTTTTATGTCAGGTTCCGCTCAGTCTAATCAAGATGCGGTCGTGCACGACTTGCTCACGATTGCAACACGGGCGCAGGAGTATTACCGAAGACCGGTCATGCTCGGCGGCGGCGGTTTTTCTTACGCTAACCTCACGACCCCTGAAGATATTAAGAATCGCCTTAATTTTCCGACGCCGAATGCGAATGGCAGCTATAGCGTGTTTGCCGCGGGAACGGTAAACGGGGTGTCTTTTCAAGGGATTGGCTTGTATGATCAGAATGGGGATAACACTCCCATCACGATACAAGTCCAAGTCACACCTGAAAGCACGAAGACCAATTTGATAAATAGGTAAAAAATGGTGTCGTAACAAAATTCAAACTCATTAATAAACAAACATTCCGGCAGCACCGGGCCGGAGAGGAGGTGATAAAGAAGTGAGCCGGTGATCCTTTAACACACTGAATTAATAAGGTTCTCAATAGAGAATTTTTAACTGAGGAGAATACATCATGGGACAACAACAACTTTTACTCATTACGTTAAGCGCTATTATTGTCGGCGTTTCAATTGTAGTTGGAATCCAAATGTTCACTTCGGGTTCCGGTCAAGCGAATCAAGACGCTGTTGTGCAAGATTTGTTGACCATCGCTTCGAGAGCGCAGGAATATTACCGTAAACCGGCCTTGATCGGCGGCGGCGGGAATTCGTATGCCAATATCGCGGGAAGCGCCGATATCACAAATCGATTGAATTTTCCGACAACCAATGCCAACGGCACCTACTCAGTGAGTACTGCCGGAACGGCGACATCTGTGGCCTTCCAGGGAGTCGGATTGTACGATCAAGACGGGGACAATACAAACTTGACTATCACCGTCGCGGTTGATCCGGACAGCGTACAAACCACCATTGTCAATAGATAGAGAAGATTGGGGGACGGGCGTTGAAACCCGCCCGTCCCATATCATGAGGTTGTATTGCAAAATGCTCAATCATAGGTTTCTTCACTGGTCATTCCATGCTCTAAGCCGGAATCTTGTCATGAGTGATTGAACGAAAACGCTCTGTCATTGCGAGGCGTTTTTTGCCGAAGCAATCTCCTGCCGTGTCTAAAAAGGAGATTGCTTCGCTGAGAAACGCTCGCAATGACAGCAAAAAACTACGTTTTCGTTCAATCGCTAATTAAATGAAATGGATTCCTGACAAAGCGTTCAGAAATGACATTTATCAAACAAACGGTAGTTATGCCAGAATACAGATACACCGGAGTCAACGTGTCCGGCAAACCTATTCAAGGGATTGTCTTTAGCCCGGATTCAAAAACGGTTAAAAACAAAATCGGCAAAATTGTCAAGACGAAGGGAATCCGGATTACGGAGATCCAGAAAAAAGACGTTTTTGTCTATAAAATTCAAAAAGGGACCCAGAAGCCTATCCACGGGGAGCAAAAGGCGTTTAGCAAAGAAGAGCTGCACAATGCCCTGGTCAAGATGGGTTACCGCGTTCATCACATCCGTAAGAAATGGGTAGACATCAAATTAGGAGTCCCGACAAAGGATCTGGTCTTATTCATACGTATTTGCGCCGACCTTTTAAAAGAAAAATTTCCATACGATGAAATATTAACCTTAGTCGGTAACGACACAGAGAACCGCAGACTTCGAGAGGCCATCAAGGATATCCAAACAGATTTAAAGTCCGGCCAGGATGGTCAGGCTGTTTATGGAAAACACACGGACGTATTTGGCCGTTTTACATCGCATATGCTTGCTGTCGCGTCAACGAGCGGCAATATGGCCGCAATTTATGAAAGCACAGCAAAATTCTTAGAGCGCGACGCGGATATTAAAAGCAAATTGAGATCGCTTCTCGTCATGCCGGCAGCCGTCATGTTTGCTATGGGCGGGGCTGTGATGTTTTATGTCATGTACATTTTTCCAAAACTGACAGACCTGTTGGTGAAACAAAAAATCGAGATCCCGCCGATGACCAAGGCCACCATGGACTTGAGTCACTTTCTGCAAAATTATTATTTGATGATTTTGCTGGGTCTTGGGATTCCCATTGTTCTGCTCGTGAACTGGGTGCGCACAGACAAAGGCAGATACCTGCTGGACAAAACGCTGCTGAGAATGCCTATTATTGGCAGCCTGCTGCAAAAAACCAGCATCGAGGTTTTCGCTCGCGTCTTCTCGGTTTTATACAGCAGCTCCGGTGAAAATATCACGGCCATCCGGATAGCAGCCGAGTCATGCCGGAACCGTTACATCGAAAAACAAATCACCGGAATCGTGATTCCGAGGATGTTAAAAGACGGCCGCAGTTTTGTCGAGTGTTTAGGCCGAACCAATTGCTTTCCACTTAACGCTGTGAGCAGGCTCAAATCAGGAGAAGAATCGG
The DNA here is from genome assembly GCA_046756745.1 of bacterium. Lineage (GTDB taxonomy): Bacteria > Zhuqueibacterota > Zhuqueibacteria > Oceanimicrobiales > Oceanimicrobiaceae > JBHHWX01. The sequence goes on from JBHHWX010000020.1 coordinate 20,912, forward strand.
GAACCATGAAGGAGAGCGCCAGGCAAATAGCGGATTATTATGAAAAGGAATCGACACACAAGATGGAAAGAATGGTCGATACCGTGAACATTCTTATTTCGATTGTGGTCACGCTGATGATCGTCGGGTTAACTCTTATTTCCTCCGAAATCGGGTTTGTTAGTCCACCTTCGCCACTCACGCAATAATGATTTAGGAAACGAGATGTCAGAAAGCAGTCCAATCACCGCAGAAATAAACATCAAGCCGGTCACTCGCGGACTCGGAAGATTATCCGAGGCGTTGATCAAGCGTGGCATTATCGATGAAGATATGATCCAAACTGCCGTGAACATTCAGAGCCGTGAAGCACGCAATTCAAAACGAAAGTTAATCGATATCTTAATTCAGGATCTGGGCGTTGACCGGCATTCGATTTTTGTCGAAATGTCCCGGCTTTATGGGTTTCAGATCATCGACCTGTCACCGGATGCCATCGACCGCGACCGCATTGAGTTTATCAAAGAGATCGTGTACGGGATGCCGGAAGAGGTCTCCAATGAGATGCTCAACATGAAGATTTTGCCGTACAAGTGGCATGAGTACAAACGCAACGTGCTCATTCTGGTCACCGGAGATCCGACGAACCAAAACATTCATGACTTTCCTAAGAAACTGGCAATCGCCGACATCGATATCGCTTATGCGCCCATAGAGGCAATCGAAGCGCTCATCCACGATATCTTTCATTCGAATAACGAATTTTTGCAAAAAATTTTCGATGAGGCGCAAGAGATCGAGGTTTTCGAAGACGAGAACCGGCAGGTGGATGAGGAAGCGCTGGACGCTGAAATTAACAAGAGCCGGCTCACAAATCTCATCGAAGGTATGTTTGTGGAAGCCGTTCGTAAGGGCGCCAGCGATATTCATATCATCCCTAGTGAGGGAAATCGCACCGACCTGTTTTTCCGCGTCGACGGTAAGCTGCAGCAATGGTATGCTCAGACCGAGATCAAACCCGAGGCTGTGGTGGCGGTTATTAAAGACCGCGCCATCAACATCGACCGTTTCGATCGTTCCGGAGCTCAAGACGGATTTATACAAAGAAAGATCGATGGTTATTACATTCGATTCCGGGTTTCCGTTATTCCCATCGTTGGGCTGGAGTTTGACCGCCGGTTTGAAAGTGTGGTCATTCGAATTCTGGACGACAGAAAGGTCATCACGGATCTGGGAAAGCTCGGTTTGCAACAACAAGCTTTAAGAGATTTCAAAAAAGCGATTGAACAGCCACAAGGAATGGTCATTCTCACCGGCCCAACCGGGAGCGGGAAAAGTACGACTTTAGTCGCGGCCCTGAGCCATGTGATGGACCCGAGTAAGAATATACTGACTGTCGAAGAACCGGTGGAGTATCTCATCCAGGGCGCTCGCCAGGTAAAACTGAATCCGAAACTGGATTTCGACAGTGCGCTGCGTTCGATCTTGCGACACGATCCGGATATCGTGATGGTCGGCGAAATCCGCGACCTCAAATCCGCAGAGATAGCGATTTCTCTGTCCAATACCGGTCACTTGACATTTTCTACCTTGCATACAAACGACGCCCCCAGCACGATTTCTCGACTCTATATGTTAGGCGTCGAACCGTTCTTGATCGCCAATGCGATTAATCTGGTGATGGCGCAGCGTTTGGTGAGAAAGCTCTGCGAAGAGTGTAAAAGTCCGGAAGAAAATCCGAATCCGGATCTGCTTCTTAGGCTCGGATTTTCGCGCGAGGAAATCGCGGAAACGACCTTTTTCAGATCTGTTGGATGCAAAAACTGTTTCGATGGTTATAAAGGACGGATCGCAATTAGCGAGGCGCTTTTATTCAACAAACAAATTCGGCGTGAAATTTTAACGGCAAAAGAGAACATCGATGAGGGGGCGATTCGAAATATCGCTTCTCAAAATGACGCGCTCACTCTGAGAGAATCCGGCAAAAAGCGCATCAAAGAAGGGTTGACTACGCTTGCAGAAATTGCAGCGACAACATTTGAGAGTTAAAAAAATGTGTTGAATTCAAAGACCGGGGCTGTCCAAAAAGGGAAAAAGATGTCCTTGCGAGGAGCGCAGCAACGAAGCAATCTCCGTTTTAAGCACAAAATTAGGAGATTGCTTCGCTCGCAATGACATGCCCCCTTTTGGACAGCCCCTATGTAACAACTAAGAGCCAATAGCCGGTATAAAGAGGATTTATCATCTTGGACTTTCAAAATTCACGACAACTTCTTTCGAATTTGGCAAAAAATATTCAACCGCACCTATTTGGCGCACACAGGTGGAAATTTATTATCGATCTTATTGAAGATCAAACCGACGAGACCAAGCTGGCTCTTAAAACTCACCTTGACATTTTTTTGATGAAAATGGAGAAAACAGATGCATCCGACGTCGATCTAGGCGGTCCGGGATGCAAGTCAAAAGTCTGGTTTCGTCGTCACGGGAATAAGGCTCCGGATCCGGAGTTGGGCGAGTACACTGTGGATGAGACCGATATTTTGATCCTGAACATCCTGACGGATTCCGAGCGCGACAAGCTGTATCAGGACTATAGCCTCGATCTGTCCTATCGCGTGTTTGATTCGGACGAGAATGCCTGGGCGCGCTTCCGCGCGAGTATCTATTTCGATCTGACGCATTTGGCGGTAAACATGCGGAGAATCAACAACCAGATTATTCCGTTCCCGCAACTTGCATTCAACGAAGACGTGGCTAAGATACTGAGTTTAAAATACCAAAAATCGGGATTGGTATTGGTCACGGGTATCACCGGTTCGGGCAAAAGCACCACTTTAGATTCGATCATTGACGCCAACAATCGTACCATGGAATCTCATATCGTGATCATCGCCGACCCGATTGAATATGTACATGAGCCTATAAAATCGATTGTGAAGCATCGCGAAGTTGGCCGGGATGTGCATTCCTTTAAAGAAGGGACGGTACAGGCCTTGCGGCAGGACCCGGATATCATCATGATCGGCGAGATGCGCGATGCGGAAACGATCATGACGGTTCTGGAAGTTGTGGACAGCGGTCATAAAGTATTCTCGACTTTGCATACCTCCTCGGCTGTCGAAAGCATCGACCGCATTTTGGGTGAAATTCCACCACACGAGCAAAATCGCATTTTAAACCGGTTAGCCGATGTTTTGGTGTGTGTGATCTCCCAAAAGTTGATTCCGAGCGTCGATGGCAAGCGAGTTTTAGCAAAAGAAATCATGTTGACCAACTCAGCCATCAAAACGGCAATCCGCAATAATAATACGGGCGAGATTTATCAGATTATCCATCAATCAAACGACCAGGGGATGAACACCATGGAGCAAAATCTGGCTAAGCTGTATTCTGAAAATACGATCTCCTATTTCGAGGCGTACATCAACGCGAACAATAAAAAACGGTTGGAGGGTTTGATAAAATACAGTAATTAATTAGTGACTGAACGAAAACTCTCTAAAATGCTCAAGCACCCGTCCCCGGGTGCGTTTGGCGCTTTG
>JBHHWX010000021.1:0-24246 GCA_046756745.1 bacterium
ACGTCATGGTGACGACCAAGGGTCAGGCCATCCTCATGGACTTTGGTTTGGCCAAGCAAGCTGGCAAAACCATGCTTACCAAAGACGGCGCATCCATGGGCACGATAGCCTACATGTCGCCGGAACAGGCACAGGGCACAGCCGTAGATCACCGCACCGATATCTGGTCTTTTGGTGTGATGCTGTTTGAAATGATGACGGGACAGCTTCCCTTTAGAGGCGACTACGAGCAAGCGGTGGTCTACTCCATCATGAATGAAGACGCGGAACCGATGACGGGCTTACGCACCGGTGTGCCCATGGAATTGGAACGGATCGCAAACAAGGCCATGGCCAAGAATCCCGCAGAACGTTACCAGAATGTAACCGACATGCTGATCGACATACGATCCGTTGAAAAGGATCTGGAAGTTGAGACCTCTAAAACCAGGGTGACTACAAAAGCTAGACTGGAGAAAGAGGCAGGCGTCTCGTTTTTCAAAGATTTAACTTCAAAGTCAAAAAAACTGGCAATTGGTATTGCGGCAGCGGTAATTGTAGCTGGAGTATTTGGCGTATTGAGATTTTTTCCGTCGGGTGGGGCCAAACTTGTCGAAAAACGTGTTGCAGTAGCGTTCTTTGAAAACGAGACGGGGGATGAATCGTTCGATTACCTTGAACGAATGATCGCGGACGATCTCACCCAGAATTTAGGTACAATTAAAGGAATGGAAATTGCACCCCTTATCTCGAAAGCAGAATACGACAGCAAAAGAGATTTTGACCGGCTAAAGGAATTATCAGGCATATCGAAAGCAAGAATTATAATTTCAGGTTCTATCTATAAGCAGGGTGAGGAACTGGTTGTTCAACCCAGAATCACCGATATATCCTCGGGGGAACGGTTCAGCTCTCTCACAGATATTTCGGGACCCCAGGATGATGTCTCAAATATAATCGAATCACTACGAAGCAAAATAATGTCGGGCATCTTAATTATTTCGGTTATTCCCTGGTCCGTAGCGGAAATATCCGATGTTTTACCGTATTTACCAGTCTATGAGGCAATATTGAATTTTGGTGAAGGCCTGAGATTACAATCTATTTTAGGAAATCAGATTGAATCGGTAGAATTCTACAATAGGGCAATGGAGATAGATACCGGTTTTGCAGAGCCTTTGAATATGATTTCCATCGTTTATAGAGGTGTGGGAAGGTATGCCGAAGCAGATTCCGTTTTAAGACTTGCCGAAGAAAAAAGGCTGCAATTCTCAGAGCAGAGCCGCAAAACGCTTATTTGGACTCGCGCATGGCTTGACGGCGATCTTTCCGGAGTCTTAGCTGCGCAAAGAGATCGGACGGAAAGAAATCCAAGTTCTAAATTGTATAGTTATTCTGATTGGTTTGATTTAGGTGATGCTGCCAGGAAAGTCAATAATTTAGATGAAGCAGAAGATGCGTATTCAAAGGTTGATAAAGAAAGTGAATACGCAAGAGGCTGGGAGCCGTTTTGGACTCAATACGGCGAAATCCTCCACCTACTGGGTAAACATGAGGAGGAGCTTGCCCTGGCACTTGAGCAAAAAAGCATTTTTGCCGAATCCCCATTGGGATTATTTTGGGAACTTAGCGCCCGTGTCGGCCTCGGTCAAATAGAACAGGTAAAGGATTTGATAGACGGGTTTTATACGTTATCCGGAATCCCAGGAATGCATTTAAGACGAATAGGAGAGGAATTGTATGTTCACAGTTATCCGGCTGAGGCCCGTGAAATCAACGACATGGCAATAAGGTGGTTTTTAAGCAGATCGGAGGATGAATTTCGTTCCTTACGCCTCCAATTTTTCCAGGCGTCCTATTTGGCCCTGTTTGTATACGATGAAGGTGATCAATTACCGTTAGATCCTGAACAGGAAAATGTAGCCATAGCTATCGGTCAGTCAAGAGATGCCCGTATCGAAGATTTATGGAGAATTATCAACGCACTTGAATCCGAAGATCCCGAAAACCTGTTATTAAAATCATATAAAGGCATGTTGGCGGCACAGGCCGGTGACCGGGAAACAGCATTGCAAATGTACGACTGGCTGGAAAAAGTCGATTTGCCTTATATATGGGGTGAAAATAAGTGGCAGCAGGCAATGATCGCTGGGGCGCTTGGCGAGAAGTCGCGTGCAGTAACGCTACTTCAGGATGCCTTTCGAAACGGCGTTGCTTACGGTATACATTATCACAGGTGGTGGGAATTTTTTCCTTTACATGGTTTTCCCGAATTCGAGGAATTCATAAAGCCGAAACATTAGGCATTTTTTCCGGGCAAGATATATGATTGGTGAGACGATACATCATTACACGATTTTAGAATAACTTGGCGAAAGCGGGATGGCTGTGGTTTATAAGGCTGGCGTAAAGCCGGACGTTGAGATTGAGTTAAACAGAAGAGATTTATTGAATAGAAAAGATACGCAACTCGAAATGGCAATTAAATTTGTATCAAATGAGTAAAACTATTAGAAATCTTCTTGCAATCACGATAGCGATATTACCAATCAACTTGATAATGATATGGTATCGGCTAACGCAAACTGAAAATTTCACTACTACCGATATGACCGTTTATCCTTTACTTTTGGGGGGTGGAACGATATTACTCATACTTCTCCTGAATAAATTTTTGCTAAAGGACACATTCATGATCCTGTAGTTAGGCAAATATAAAATCGCATCTCCATAATCGAAATAGACACTTTCATACGAAATTAGTTACACATTATTCGGGACACATTACAGAAAGCATCAACTGACAATGACTGTTTCCTTGGTGAAAGATTATGCTATCGTATCATCTACTCCTATCCGGCAATAGTTTCTCAACGCAGCAGCAACTAAACTATTTTCCGTCCCATGCGTATCAAATTGTGGCACTGAGAGAGGCGAAACAACGATGACAGAAACGCAATCCAAATCCGGCCGTGGTCCGAGTATTACCAAAACTCTTATCGCGGATTTCAAAGAATTTTTCCATAATATCTTCGGTGGGGAGGTAAAGCGACCTGTCAGACGCAGCTTCAAGGAACTGCGAGAGTTTTATCTCGACAAAGAGCGGCGAAAGCGGCTTGCTGCCATGGGCCGTATAAAGCGGGGGTTCCTCACTGGCTTCTGGCTGCTCAAAGCGATGCTCTTGAAGCTCAGTCCTGTGCGACGCGTCCTGCTCGTGATCGGCATTGTCTTTCTACTCAAGGCTCACGACAACGCCGAAGACAGCACCAACTATGCCATGCTCGGCGGGCTGATTCTCTTGCTCATTTTGATGTTCGAGCTGAAGGACAAGCTCGTCGCAAGAAGCGAGCTTCAAGCTGGACACGCCGTGCAGGAAGCGCTCCTGCCACCGATACGACCGGTCGTTCCAGGCTGGGATCTCTGGCTCCACTACCACGCTGCCAATGAAGTCGGCGGAGATTTACTCGACTTTCAGAAGATTAACGGCAATCGTTACGGCGTCGCCCTTGGGGATGTGGCGGACAAGGGACTCAAAGCCGCTCTCCTGATGGCCAAGCTGCAGGCGACCCTGCGGGCGTTGTCACCGGACTATGACTCGCTGGCAGACCTCGCGACTAAGATCAACCAAATCTCGTACCGCGACGGCCTGCCGACCAGCTTCGCCTCACTGGTGTATATGGAATTGCTAGAAAATTTAGGCACGCTACGGTTCGTCAATGCGGGTCATATGCCGCCGATTTTCGTGACCAAGGACGACGTCCGGGAATTAGCAAAGGGTGACCCGGCGCTCGGTCTGGTACCCGATGCCCACTACTCGGAACACAGCCTTGAACTGAAAAAGGGGGAACTGCTGGTCGTCTACTCCGATGGTGTGACGGAAGCTCGTAACGAAGCCGGCGAGCTTTTCGGTGAGGATAGACTGCTCGCTCTGCTAAACGAGCTGGGCGAAATGTCTTCCCCAGAAATCGGCGAACGGATTGTGGCAGAGGTAGCCGGTTTTGTAGGGGATGCACCGCGTACGGATGATTTGTCGCTGGCGATTATGAGGCCTGTGTGAGCCTGTCCGGAAGAAGGTGTTTGCCAGGCGCAATATATAGAATGATAAATCGCTCGCCGGTTAACTGCGGCGGAGCAGTATCGAAAAATCCTTATAAACCGGAGCAAAATGTCAACTATTTTGATGAAACTGTGGAAGATATGACCGAAATCAAGAAAGCAGAGGAGGCCCGGATCAGGTCGGTGGAAGAAGCGAGGATGGCAAGAAATATTCAAGTCAATCTCCTGAATAAGTTCAAATAGTTTTACTACACGATATGAATTCGCAGTACCGGCGCTTATAGGGCGGGATGTTAATTTAACTGGCGTGGCTCTGGTCTTGTCCATTCAAAGGCCGCGGTGCGCGGTTGGTCATGTTTTGCTTCGTCAAATACTTTGCTTTACTTTGGATTAGAATTTAGCTATTTTGGAGGTTTAGGAAGAATATACGGAAGCATTGATTTTATTCATTTCATGGTTAATCTCAACAAACTTTTCCCTCGTTTAAGTATTACCAATAAGCTTGTTATTGCCTTTCTCTCACTCGGCGTACTCCCTCTTTTTGTGTATGGTATCTATAGCATCATGTCGATGAGCCGCTCATTGGAGGAACAAACGCTCAAAAAACTTCAATTTCAAATTGATGAAACAGGGCATGAGATTGATGAATTCTTAATGAATGTCCAGCACGATCTTCTGTATTTAACGTCTATTTCCTCACTCGAAGATTTGGCCTCACTCCAAACGGCGAGCACCTCGAGAACGGAGAAGTCTTTCGAAAAAATACGGAAACATGTAGAAAGAGATTTGCTGCGCTTCTCTCAAGGGAAGCGCGCTTATTATCAAATTCGCTATATCCATTCTTCAGGACGGGAAATCGTGCGTTTGAATCGAGACAGCACCGGAGCTTACGTTTTACCGGTCGAGGAATTGCAGGATAAAAGAGGCCGCTACTATGTGAAGGAGGCGCTGCGATGCTCACCGGGCGAAATCTATGTTTCCCCAATGGACCTGAATATTGAGCGCGGGATTGTGGAAATACCTCTGAGGCCAGTGGTACGCTATGCTACCCCGGTAACGGATGACCGAGGCGAGACACAGGGTATTCTGATAATCAACATATTTGCCGAGGCCATATTTGATATTATTAGGGGCATTCCGGAAGAGGCCTACTCTATCCTCACTGATAAGGCTGGACTTTATTTGTACCATTCCCGCAATGAAAGGGACCTCAGCTATTTCAGGAACCGCAGTCTACATGATGATTATTCAGCAAAAATCGTAGAAGCTGTACTCAGCGATGTCAGCGACCTGACGCGGACGTCAAAGCATATTCTCGCTCACGCGCGAATTGCTCCATCCTTGCAATCCCAAGATTCCTGGATACTTTTCATTGCTGTTCCAACCCGTGTTATCTTTTCCGCTGTTTATGAGATGCAAACGGTGTTTTATGGTATCCTCATTTCATTGGTGATTGCTGCCAGTTTTCTCGGCCTGCTTGCAGCCCGGCAATTTACCCGGCCAATTTTAGGATTAATTCGTGGCGCTGATCTCATTGCGAAAGGTGAGTTTGGGCAGCGCATTCACGTGGAATCAAATGATGAGCTGGAGGATCTATCCGGCCATTTCAATACCATGGCAAGACGTCTTGGTCAGTCACAACAAAAATTGCAACGCTGGAACGAAGAGCTGCAAAATGAGGTGGCACGCCGGACAAAAGAATTGGTTATTTCTGAGGCTCAACTCAAGATCGAGGTGCAAAAACTTGACGATATTGTCAGCAGTATCGGCGCAGAATTATGCTTAATCGACCGGAATCAAGAGATTGTATGGGTGAATAAGACCCTGGCGGAGCGGTGCCAGGGTGAAAACTCTGCAATCGGAAAGAAATGTTATGATCTGTTTAACAACGGCAGCGGTCCCTGTCCCAACTGCCGTTGCGAGCACGCGTTTAACAATGGAATGGGAGGCAAGGTTGTCGTCAGCCGTACCGGCGTGCAAAGCAACGCCCGTATTTTTCAGGTTGTTTCGACGCCGGTTGTCGATGTAAACGGAGAAGTGAGTCAAATGTTGGAAATGTATCTGGACATTACAGAATCCGTTATGCAGGAACGCAACTTGGAAAAGCAGAGCGCAGAAAAAGAACGGCTTGCGTCGCAGGTGCAGTTAGCTGCGGGGGTCATTCACGAAGTTGCCAAGCCGCTGGCCTCCATGAAAACGACCTTACAGGTTCTTGAAGAAGAAACCTCTGATCCGGAACAATGTTCTTTTCTGCAGGGTATGGAAAACGAAATCGACAATTTAAGTGAGTTTTTGAAAACCTTCGCTACTTTTGCACGACCCCGGCCACTCGATCTGCAATTTTGCAGGATCGAAGATATCATTGATCAAGTGCTGTTGCTGGTTAAGAAAGACGCCGAGCGCCGCAAAGTCAAGATGGTTGTGAAATACGGAGATTCCCTTCCCGACATTAAATTGGACCCGCTGCAAATGCAACAGGTTTTACTCAATATTTGCGTTAATGCTTTCGAAGCGATGCCGCAAGGAGGAACTCTGAGCATAGAAAGCGATTTAGTTCATGAACCACAGTCGTTTTTACGGCTTTCGATCGCCGATAGCGGACTGGGTATTCAAAAAGAACAGTTGCACAAAATCTTTGAGCCATTTTATTCTGACAAACCCAACGGGACAGGTCTTGGACTGGCCATTGTTCGTCAAATTGTGATGGGACATGGAGGTGATATTCGGGTGAAAAATGGATCTCGGAAAGGCACAAGGTTCATCTTAACTTTTCCTCTGCAAGCATGATTTGGCAATAGAATTTCCGGATTATATTTAGTGTCTGAACGAAAACTCAGCTAACAGCTCAAGCACCCGTCCTCGGGTGCGTTATCCATTTATAGAAAACAAACACTTACGACGCCCCGCGGACGGGGCTTAGAGCGGAATTAGGAGTTTTCGTTCAGACACTATTTATACAAATACCTTTAAGATGTTTATTGTAAATTACTTAGAAGCTTGGCCGAAAAGTCCTAAATCACTTCCCGAAGGCGTCTCGCCGAGGGTTTTTGGGCACGGAGTCGGAATAAAACTCGCTCGGCGGGGACGCCTTCGCTAAGAAAATATACTTTTCGGCCAAGCTCCTAGCTATAGCTAAGATAGGGCCAAAAGCCAATGACCAAACGCGTATTTTAGGTAATAAAATGAATCCTTCTTTTCTCATTATCGAAGACGACCCACTCATGCGCAAGTCGCTCGAGAATATTTGTCGTAAGAATGCGTACCGATCTTTTTTGGCGGCTAATGCGAACGATGGAATGGCGCTTTTCGAGAAACACGACATCGATGTGGTGCTTTTAGATATGCGTCTTCCCGATGGCAGCGGTATGGACGTCCTTTCACAAATTCGAAGAATAGACGAGGAGGCGGCTGTCATCATGATGACGGCTTTCCCGGATGTCAAGTCGGCTGTCGAAACCATAAAAAATGGAGCATTTGATTATGTGATAAAACCATTCGAGGTTGAAGAGCTGCGCCAAACCATCAAAAAAGCACTGGAAATACGATCTCTAAAGAATGAGGTTCGACGCCTGCAGCGCGAATTGCCGGACAATCAATTTGAGGAAATCCTGGGGTCAAGTCCCGAAATCAAAAAAGTGAAAGCCTTGATTGCGAAAGTTGGTCAGGCAGTCAACACGCCGGTCTTTATCATCGGCGCCAGCGGCACAGGAAAAGAGTTGACGGCCAATGCGGTGCATTCGGCAAGTGAACGCCGTTATAAACCTATGGTCAAAATCAATTGCAGCGCCTTACCGGAACATTTGCTTGAAAGCGAGCTGTTCGGTTATGAGAAGGGCGCTTTTTCGGGCGCCACCCAACGCAAAGCCGGACTGTTCGAATTGGCCAATGGCGGTTCGCTTTTTTTAGATGAAATTTCTGAAATGCAGCCGAACATGCAGCCGAAGCTGCTGCGTGTTCTTGAAGGACATCCTTTTAAACGACTTGGCGGCACAAAAGACATCCAGGTCGACGTTCGAATCATCGCAGCGTCCAACAAAAATATCGAGAGGCTGGTAAAACAAGGGCTTTTCCGGGAGGATTTATACTATCGCTTGAGCGTTTTTGTTATTAATCTGCCCAACCTTCGAGAACGTCAGGAGGATATCTTGCTCATGGCTCACTATTTCCTGGAAAAATCTGCTGCGGATATGCGCAAGAGTATCAAAGGCTTTACTGAAGAAGCTCGCAGCACGCTGCAGCAATACCCCTGGCCGGGAAACATCCGTGAATTACGAAACATGATTGAGCGTGCTGTGATCCTTTGCGATGAAAATATCATCACAGCCGAGCATTTGCCAAGCCAACTTTTGCCAGCCGAAAATGAAAATACTCTCCCTTCTGAGGGAGCAGTTTGGAATTTGCAAGAAGTCGAGCGCCGGCATATTCTGTGGGTGCTCGAACAGACCGGAGGCAACAAATCTGAAGCCGTCAGGCGGCTTGGCATTGCCCGCTCTACTTTTGATGAGAAATTGAAGAAGTACAAAGAGTCCCTTCCGTAAAAAACTAAGCAGTTTTAACAATGTTTTAGCCACGGATTCACACTGATGAAACACGGATTTTGTTAATAAACGAACAATGGAATCTATGCCTTTTCGAAGACGATGCAGCGAGAAGAAGATTGATGCAGTATTTCCGGCAAAATGATATGCGATGTTAAAAGTCAAAATTATTTCTTAATCATTTTGACTCTAATTATTTTGACATTATTTTTTTGAATTTAAGCATTTGTTCATGTTCTAAACTCATTTTATCCGTGTCAATCAGTGTAAATCCGTGGCTATATTATTTTTTATTTCTGGTTTTTGAGCTTTGATGTTTGAGATTTATTTGGAATTTGGTCATTTGGTTTTTGGGATTTGCGGCTCCGCCGCGCCGGGTGCATCCGTGGCTAATATATTTTAGTTGTACTTCCCGAAAATCGATAATGCTTCCTGATTTCCGGTAAACCCTCTTGCGAGACTTACCGCTCGACACACATACTCACCTGTATCATAACCTCCTATCTTTTAATTAATTAGTGTCTGACCGAAAACTCAGAAATAAGCTCTAAGCCCCGTCCTCGGGGCGTCGTAATCAATTGTTTTTACAAAGCGTAAAACGCACCCGGGGACGGGTGCTTGAGCATTTTAAAGAGTTTTCGTTCAAACACTAATTAGCTGCTTCCTTGTTTGAAAATAATACCTGGCATCTGATTTGCGTGGGACAGGACATTCCCGTCCGCATCATACAGGCTATTCAGCCAAATCAAGCTGGCCGGGAGGAGAGGAAAAGTGAAGGGGTCGGTCAAACCTAAGAACTGAAATTAAGAAAGGAGCTTAGAGTGAACAGGACAAAAGCTTTTGCCGTTTTATGGGTTGCACTGATGTCGGGAAGCACGCTGTTTGCACAAAACTCAGACGCTCTGAAATTTTACGGGGATTTGAGACTGCGTGTCGAACGGGATTACAACGTCACCGGCAAAGACACTCGCGATCGCGCCCGCTATCGTTTCCGGTTCGGGCTCACCCACAAACGCGGAGACCACATCGAGCTCGGGGCGCGATTGGCCACTGGCAATCCGACCGATCAACAATCGCCGCACCAAAACTTCGGAGATGATTTTAGCGCTAAATCCTTCAATCTCGACAAAATTTATTTTAAGTACACCTGTAACTCCGGCTGGCTCTGGATTGGCAAAAATTCCTTTCCTTTCTGGAAACAAAACGAGCTGTTCTGGGATGATGACGTTACCCCGGAAGGCATCGCCGGCGCCTATCGGGTGAGAGACTTTGCCGGACCCGGAAGCAATTTGACCCTCACCGCCGGCCAGTTCATTATCGAGGATTTCAATGATTTGTTCGGCTCTTACATGACGGCCGGACAGATTGCTTTGCACAAAAAAACAAATGGGGTTCAATTGAGCGCCGGCGCCGGCTTGTATTATTTCAACAACAAAGCCGGCGACTCCAATTCTTACAATGCTCTTAATGACCTGGATCACAATATCTTTGTTACCAGCGTTCAGATTAAATTTAATGCCGGGGACGTGCCGGTCACCCTTGGCGGGGACGTGATGAAGAATCTCAAGGACCCCACGGTTGCCGGATTGGAAGACGAGACCAACGGTTTCGTTGCTCAGGTACGCATCAATCCTGGCAAATGGACGGCCGCTGCTTATTACACCCATATCGAAACCTTTGCGGTCATCGCCAATTTTGCCCAGGATGATTGGTGGCGCTTTGGCAGCGGCCATACCAATTCCAGCAACCTGCAGGGGTTCGAGCTGCGTCTGGCCTATAAACTGGCTGACAAAATCAATCTGGTTGCCAGGCATTATGTGACCGAATCCATCGTTGGAAATCAGGAGGCGAATCGTTTCAGGCTGGATTTGAATGTGAAATATTAAAACCCAAATGAAGAAAAACCTCTTCGCGAAGGCGTCCCCGCCGAGCCAAGCAGAAATTCACTCTCGGCCAGGAGGCCTTGGGAAGGGAGAGTCGTTCTCGTTCGAACGTTAACTATCAAATAAAAGGAGTGGCGCGATGTACAAATGGAAATTCGGTCCGTTTTTATGTGTGTTCACAGTGAGTATTTTTCTGTTTTTAAATTTACCCGCCGGCGCGCAAACTTACAAAGTTGAAGCGGTCAACAACGGCGGCACGATCACCGGCACCGTCATGCTGGAAGGGGCGCCGCCAAAACCAAGAGTCATGACCGTGACCAAGGATAAGGACGTTGCCAAAGACGAAACGCGCGAGGTGGACGTCGTCAAGGTAAGGGAGGGAAAAGTGGCGGAAGCCGTGGTTTATTTGGAAAAAGTGAAGGCCGGCAGGGATTGGCCCGAGCTTGCTGAGGGCGGTACTGTTGATCAAAAGGACGCCAGATTCCTTACGGCCAGCCGGGTCATTCACAAAGGCATGAAAGTTCCGGTCAAAAACAGCGATCCGGTCATGCACAACATTCATGCTTATGAGCTTATTGGCCGCGGCCGGCGCACCCTCTTTAACAAAGGCCAGCCCAAAGGCTTCAGCTTCAATCTTGCTTTCGACACCAAAAGAACGCCTTATGTGAAGCTGGAGTGTGACGCCCACAACTATATGCATGAATACCTGTTCGTGGCGGACAATCCCTATTATAGCGTCACCGGTGAAGATGGCACATTTCGCATCACCGGCATCCCGGCGGGAACGTATAATTTGGCTGTCTGGCATCCAAACCTGGGAACGGAGAAAGCTCAGGTCACGGTGGCTGCCGGGCAAACTCTCACCCATGAATTCACCTTCAAAAGCAAGGGAGGTAAATAAATGAAGACGCTATGCAAGTTGGCAATGATGTCGGCGTTGGTGGTCTCGGCCTTGCTGTTGACCGCGTTCTCATCTCCCGGCACAAATGATGGGGACGCTGTTGCGGACATCGGGCCGCTGCCGGAATTACCGGCGCCGAATCCGGATCAGGCGGCGCTGGGAAAACATCTCTTTTTCGACGTACGTCTGAGCGGCGATGGCAGCTTAAGCTGTGCCTCGTGCCATCAACCCGACAAAGGCTGGACCGACGGCGAGCAGCTTTCGCAGGCCTACCCCGGTTCGAAGTACTATCGCAACACTCAGACCATCTTGAACATGGCGTACAAACGCTATTTTTACTGGGATGGACGACTTTCGGGAAAAGATCCTGCCACTCAGGTTCGGGACAAGATCACCGAGACCCACTTTATGAATCTCGATGGCCGCATCATGCAGGAGCGTCTCAAACAGGTCCCGGAGTACGTTGAAATGTTTCAGAGGGCTTTTGGCGGCGAGCCCAGTTTTGGTAAAACCTTGAACGCCATCGCAGCATTTGAGAAAACTCTGATCTCTAAAAATGTGCCTTTTGATACCGGTAAACTTTCCAAGCAGGCAAAGAAAGGGATGAAGCTTTTCAAAGGCAAGGCTGGGTGCATAAAATGTCACAACGGAGTGATGTTCTCAGATTTTCAGCCGCACCAAATTGGCGTGCCGGAGCATCCCGATCTCCTGACCGATCCCGAGCGCGCCACCACCTTCCGGTCGGTGATGAAATTCATGGGGGTGTCGAATTATGAAAATCTGCGTGAAGATCCGGGATTTTTCTGTGTGAGCAAAATGGATAAAGATTTCGGCGCATTCGTCACCCCCTCTCTGCGGGAAGTGGGCCGCACGGCCCCCTACATGCACAACGGCGTGTTTGCAACACTGGAGGAAGTGGTCGAGTTTTACAACAAAGGCGGCGGCGAAGGGTCCGAGCTGAGACCGTTGAAGCTCTCCAAAAAAGATCAGGCAGCGCTGGTTGCATTTCTTGAAAGCCTGAGCGGAGACGAAATTGCCATGGAACCGCCGACTATACCCGAGTATCAAATCATTAACAATTGGCGCGATAAAACAAATTAATAAATCCCAATGAGATAAATTCCAAATTCCAATGGGACTCGTTTGGGTTTGGGATTGAATACAGGAGCTCAGTCATGAACAAAAAATTATTCCATCGCTTTTTTGGGCTATTGCTCATGCTGTCGGCCACATCCTTTTTGATAGCCATGAGTGGTCAGCCGAAAGAGGCAAAGCGGCCTGACGTGCCGGATTTGGCGCCGCTGCCGCCGCCGCCTGTTCCAGCCGACAACCCACAGTCTCCCGAAAAAGTGGAGCTGGGTAGATTGCTTTTCTTTGACGCCCGTCTGGGCGGGGACGTCTCTATTTCCTGTGGCGACTGCCACAGTCCGGCAATCGGGTGGCAAGACGGCGCAGACATCTGCCGCGGCTACCCGGGCACCTCACACTGGCGCAACTGCCAGACGGTTATTAATGCCGCTTATTTTGATAAACTCTTTTGGGCCGGCGCTTCCCGCAGTCTGGAAGGACAGGCGCGCGGCGCGGCCAAAGGGGGCGTCGCTGGCAACGGCGAAGATGATTTGATGGAAGAACGGCTGCGGCAAATCCCGGAGTACATCAAGCGCTTCAAACAAGTGTTCGGTACTGAACGGCCCGAGCTCTTCGATGCCTGGCGCGCCATCGCCGCATTTGAACGAACCCTGGTGCAGCGCGATACGCCGTTTGACAAATACCTGCAAGGCGACGAGGACGCTTTATCAGAAGACGCTGTCAAAGGTATGGAGCTATTTAAAGGCAAAGCAAACTGCGTTGAGTGTCACAACGGCGCGCTTCTCACCGATCAAAAATACTACAATCTTGGAGTTCCGGAGAATACGGTCTTTGATGAGGACGCACTCAAGCAGATTACTTTCAGATATGAGCAATACGCCAAAGGCGTGTCCGAGGAAATCTACCGGAAAGTCAAAACGGATCTCGGCCTTTATTATCGTTCCAAACGCACTGAGGACATGGGCAAATTCCGCACACCGATGCTGCGTTATCTCATCTATACGCCTCCTTATATGCACAACGGCATTTTCTGGACGCTGGAGGAAGTGATCGATTTTTACAATGAAGGCGGGGGTGAGGATGAGATCGCAAAGGAATTTGGTCACAGCACAAAAACCGAGTTGCTTAAACCGTTGGGGCTAACTGATGCGGAAAAAGCCCAGTTGGTCGCTTTTCTTGAAAGTTTGAGCGGAGCAGAAATTGTCATGGACATTCCTGCATTGCCACCGTATGGAGTGGATCGCGGAGATGGCTTAAAAGTGGAGGAAGCACAATGAAAGAAGATATTATTGCCAAACCAGAAAGTAAGCCCGGCATTTCAGGCTGTATCAACCGGCGGCAATTCTTATTTTACAGCGCCGGCGCGGTATCGACTTTAGCGCTGAGCTCCATATTTGGCGCCTCGGCCGCCTTGGCTTCAGAGGCCGTGTTCGCTCAATATCCGAGGAAGAAAATAGCCCGCCTTTCGGATGTGCGGCTCGACACGCCCGTCGAGTTTCTTTACCCCAACGATGATGCCACTTACGCGCAATGCTTCCTGGTAAAACTGGGTGAGAAAGCCGGCGGCGGGGTTGGTTCTGATCAGGATGTGGTGGCGTTCAGCAGCCTCTGTCCTCACATGGGCGGCCTGCTGAACAAGTCTTACAACTCCGACCACAAAGTTGCCGGCCCCTGCCCGTCTCATTTGACCACCTATGACTTGACCCGGCATGGGATGGTGGTCGCCGGTCACGCAGTCGAAAACCTGCCGCAGATTGTGCTTGAAGTGCAGGGCGGCGATATTTATGCGACCGGCGTTGCCGGTTTGATATTTGGCGGCGCGAAAAATCCGGGAATGAAGTGATTTACGAGTGCGGAGTGCGGAATGTGGAGTGTGGCAAAACACTCCAATATCCGCATTCCGCATTCCGAAATCCGAAATAAGGAAATAGGAGACTCAAAATATGGAAAAGCAAACACACATAGATTCCGTACCCTTACCACCGAAGGACGCGGACGTATTGACGACCTGTTGCGATTACTGCATCGTCGCATGTGGGTATAAAATCTACCGCTGGCCGGTCGGCAAGAATGGCGGCGTGAAAGCAAAACAAAATGCGCTTGGCATTGACTTGCCGGTTGCGTTAGACAAAGGCGGCTGGGTGAGTCCCAACATGCACAACATCGTCGCACATGAGGGGAAACCGCATCATGTCGTTGTCCTCGCCGACCCGGATGCGAAAGTGGTCAATAAGGACGGCGACCATTCGATTCGCGGCGGCGCCATTGCGAAAAAGTGTTACAATCCGGACTCCCCGACCAAAGATCGTCTGCAGTATCCACTGCTTCGAGTCAACGGCAAGCTGCAAAGAATTTCCTGGGACGACGCCCTTGACATATTTGCCGAGACTTCAAAATACGTACTCGACAAATACGGCGTGCATGCCTGGGCGCAGAAGATGTTTTCGTATCAGTTTTTTGAGAATACCTATGCCCTGACCAGGTTTGCATTGCGGAGCATCGGCACCCCGGCATTTGCCTGGCATGATAATCCCACGGTGGCGCCGGCGACGCCCGGCTTTCGCGATGTCGGCGTGGACAATTTTTCTGCCTCCTATGAGGACTGGTACTTGGCCGACACGCTGGTGATCTCCGGTACGGATCCCTTCGAAACCAAGACCATCATCTGGAACGAATGGATCATGAAGGCGATCATCGAGCACCAGCAGAAAGTTATTTTTATCAATCCCAGGAAGACGACAGGTGTGGCTTTTGCCGAAGAGCATGGCGGACTGCACCTGCAAATCAATCCGGGTACCGATACGGTCTTGCACCTGGCGTTTGCCCGTATCATCCTTGAAAACGGCTGGGAAGACAAAAATTGGATCAAGAAGTACACCAACAACAAATGGGAAACCGATTCCGGTTTTGGTCAGGGGACGCGCAACACGGATTGGCAGTGGCGCACCACTTGGGGAACGTTCCAGACCAAGGGTTATGAGGACTACAAGAAGTGGGTGCTCAGCCAGAAAGAATCGGAGCTGAATTACGCGGCGGATTTCTGCGGTCTCGATGCCGACGACATCCTCTGGGCTGCCGAGATGATGGCCAAACCCGCAGCGGGCGGCAAACGGCCCAAAACCTCTTTTGGCGTTGAAAAGGGCAATTACTGGTCGAACAATTATTTGAACACGGCTTCCTTTGCAACGCTTGGAATTCTCTGCGGCGCCGGCAACCGGCCGGGCCAGATGATCTCACGCTTTGGCGGTCACCAGCGCGGGGGCGTCAGCGGAGGCAAATATCCCATCGGTAAATCTCCGGAGAAATTCGGCGGGCGGCGACGGAAACCGCTCGATCTCGATCGTTGGGTGCAGGCGGGCAAGGTACGCTTTGCATATGTCGTCGGCACGACCTGGACCGCCGGCATGTGCGGATCGGGCGAGCTGGCTGAAGTTTTTCGAAATCAGATCACCCGCAACCCGAATCAAATCAAAAGCGCCGAGGTGAGTCATGTCATCGATGTTTACAAGAAACGGATCGACAGCGGCGGCATGGTCATGGTCAACCAGGAGATTTATCTGCGCGAAGGCATTGGCTCAGAAATCGCCGATCTGGTCTTGCCGGCGGCGACCTGGGGCGAGTGTGATTTCACCCGCGCCAACGGTGAGCGTCGTATCCGGATCTATTCGAAATTCTATGACCCGCCCGGCGAGGCGAAGCCGGACTGGTGGATTGTTGCGCAGATCGCTAAGAGGATGGGCTTCAAGGGGTTTGACTGGAAAGATTCCAACGATGTTTTTGAAGAGGCGGCCCGCTTCACCCGCGGCAGTCGCAAAAATTATCATCCGCTGGTGAAAATGGCCAGGAAACAAGGCAAGAAAGGCCATGACCTGCTGCGTGAATACGGCACCGAGGGCATTCAGGGGCCGATTCGCCTGCAAGATGGCAAGCTGGTCGGAACCAAACGACTGCACGACTCTACCCTGAAATTGCCTGAGAGTGGGCCGGAGCGGGAAACGGTCTGGCCGAAATGGCTGACGGGCTTCAAGAGTCAGACCGGCAAGGCCAACTTCATGAAGTCGCCGTGGTATCTCTTTGGTGATTTCTACGATCATATCAAGCCGCGGGACGGCGAGCTGTGGGTCTTGAACGGACGCATCAATGAAATCTGGCAGTCCTGCTTCGACGATGTGCAGCGCCGGCCGCAGATCATGAATCGTTTTCCGGAGAACTTTATCGAAATTAATCCGGAGGATGCCAAGAAGTTAGGTGTCGAGAGCGGCGATTACGTCAGGGTGGAAAGCGATCGCGTTCCGGTGCAGGTCTCGGGCTTCTATGGCCGGGACACCGGTGATCTGCTGTTCAAGAATCTTTTAAAAAAGGGTCATATCAAATTCGTGTCCGCAAAGGTGAAAGCCGTGGCCATGGTGATGGATGTGCCCAAACCGGGCACCACATTCATGTACTTTTTGAACCCGCAGGAACCGGCAAACTCACTGACTCCGCGGGTTGCGGATCCCATTTCGGATAATTACCGCTTTAAACTGGGCGTTGGTAAAATTCGGAAAACCGGAGAATCCCCTTACAAGAACTCGTTTGAGCAGATGACGTTTAAATCGAGAGCCATTGTCTGAGAGGATAGGGGTATGCCAACGTTGACCTTCTTCAAGAGGGTTAGCGTTTGGTTCGGGAGCAAAACCAGAAGCTAACCATTTACAAAATGGTCAGCTTCATATTCAGTTATAAAATTGCTGCTGATTTCTGATCATAAAAAAAGGGAGCTGAAATGAAGTTAATTTCCAAAAGCATGATAATCTTGCTCCTCGCGTTAGCGACCTCGGCGGTATTCGCCGGCGGCACCATTAAAGGCAAGATTATCTACAAAAAGAAACGCTGGGTGAGAGACACCGCGGTTTACATTGAAAAAATTAAAGGCGACTGGAAACCGAAGGACGCCAAAATCGACCAAAAGGGCAGTACCTTCATTCCAAAGTTTACCCAGGTGATGGTCGGCGCAACGGTCACGTTTCTGAACTCCGACCCGACCGAACACAATGTCTACTCTCCGGATCATGAAAAATATGATCTTGGCACCAAGCCCCAGGGGGGCAAGCTTTCTCATACTTTTAAAAAAGAGGGTGTTTACACGCAACTGTGTAAATTGCACCCAACCATGCTGGCGTATATCATGGTATTGCAAAATCCTTTTTACGGACTGAGCGATAAGAAAGGGGTTTTTACAATCGAGAATGTTCCCGCAGGCAAGCACAAGTTAATCATCTGGAACGAACGCTACAAAGCCGACCCCATCGAAGTCACAGTGAAAGATGGCAAAGTTACCGAAGTTGAGATCAAGCTGCACCGATAAATAGCGTGCAGGCAAGCTGCGAAAAGATGGCTGAAGCAGTAAAGCGAAGCCACGGATTTACCCAGCGCGGCGTTGGCCACAACCATAATAGTGAAACGCAAAGGTCGCAGAGTTTAAGAATAACCCATTTAGAATTCAGTTTAAAGATTAAAGGGCAGAATGATTTTTGGGCAAAATAATAAAAAAATGTAGTGTAACTGTTTAGTTCTAAAGGCAAAATGATTTAAAATCTAAGCTACGGAAAAATCGTTTTGCCATCAAATTATTTTGCCGTATAATTGGAGGGAAACCATGTCACGACTCATTTTAGTACTTGTGTTGATGTTGTCCTTTTTTGCCTGTCAGCAGAAAGAAGAGGCAGAGCAATCGGCGACGACCACTTTGAGCGACGCACAAGTTGTGGCGGCGATCGAAGCGCACATCAACGGCAACCTCGATGCGGATGGCAATTATGCCATTGAAGACGCCATAGAAAGCCGTACCCGTAAGTTGAAATTAGACTACGTCCACACCTCGGTGCATCCCACGGATGAGGGCCGTTACTATGCTTGCGCGGATATGCGCGAAGTCGAATCCAAACTCGATTTGGATTTTTACGTTGCCGCTGAAGACGGCGAAGCGAAAGTGACCGAAGTAGTTATTCACAAGGTTGATGGCGTCAGCCGCAATTAGTAGAAAATCCCAAATCCCAACAACCAAATTCCACCCTTTATTTTTGGGATTTGGGATTTCTAAAGTTAATCTCTATAAGACGAGAGACAAGCAAATATTGGAATACTACCGCGCACAACTTCCATCTGAAAATCACTGGTTCGAGCAAATCAAGTGTCAGGCCGCCTGCCCGGTTCACACCGACGCGCGCGGCTATGTGCAGGCCGTTGCGCGCGGGGATTATGAGCAGGCTTATTTGATCGCCCGGGCGCCGAATCCTCTGGCCTCGATGTGCGGCCGGATTTGCGGCGCTCCGTGTGAAAGCGCCTGCTGCCGCGGCGAGATCGATAATCCCATCCAAATTCGCGCATTAAAACGTTTTGTGACTGAAAAATTTGGCGCTGAAGCGGGTCCGCAGCGGGTTGAACACCTGGTGAGGTGGTTGCGGGAAAAACTTGGCGGTCAGCGTTCCGCGACCAGGTCGGGCTCCACCCGCCGGCTTTTCGATCCCAACACGCGCAGCTCTTTTCGAAAGGCCGCCGGTCAGAAAATCGCCATCGTCGGTTCGGGTCCGGCCGGGCTGGCCGCGGGCCATGATCTGGCGTTGATGGGATTTGCTCCGGTGATTTTTGAAATGGAGCCGGTGCCGGCCGGCATGCTCTCTTTAGGCGTACCGGAATATCGCTTGCCGCGCGATCTCATTCGCGCCGAAGTCGAGTTAATCGAGGAGCTCGGCGTGGAAATTCGCTGCAATCAGGCCGTGGGGCGGGACATTTCCCTGCAAGAGCTCAGAGCAGAGTTTAATGCTGTGGTTCTCGCCGTCGGCGCCAAACGCAGCCGGATGCTCGACATTCCCGGCGCAGATGCCGACCAGGTTATCGGTGGGGTGGAGTTCTTGCGCGACATCGCCCTGGGCCACAAAGTAGTACTCGGACAGCGCGTGGTCGTAATTGGCGGCGGCAACGTGGCGTTTGACGTCGGCCGCTCCGTGATTCGAAACACTCAGCTCGACGTCGCGACCCTCGCGGCGCATTTGGCTTCTGTTACCGAAACCCATATTTGCTGTTTGGAGAGTCACGAGGAGATGCCGGCGGACGATGTGGAAATTATCGAAGCCAGCGAGGAAGGTATCCGCCTTCATTCCGGTCTCGGGCCCAGAGAAATCCATACCGAAAATGGCCGGGTGACCGGGGTCACCTTTGTGCGTTGCACGCAAGTCTTCGATGAACAGCAGCGTTTCAATCCGAAATTTGACGAGACGCAACACACCACGCTGGAATGCGAGACCGTGATTCTCGCCATCGGCCAGCGGGTGGATGTGTCATTCATCGATTCCAAACGCGCCGGCTTGGCGCTTTTGCCGAACGGCGCACCCAAATGCGATCCCGTGACTTTGGAAACCACGGCTGAAAATGTCTTTGTCGCCGGCGATCTGGCTTATGGTACGAAGCTATTGATCCACGCGGTGGCCTCAGGCAAACAAGTGGCGCGGTCGATTTATAAGAAGTTCACCGGCGAGGAGATCGAACCCCGGTCAGTCGAGCTGCACGTGCCTATCGAGGATTACGCCCGTGAATACGACTATGAACAGAGACAAAGAGTGCAGCTTCCAGTGCTGGCGACCGAAGAACGGGTACGCGACCAAAGCACGCAAGTCGAGCTGACCCTGCTCGAACAACAGGCGCGCTACGAAGCCAGCCGCTGTTTGAATTGTGGCATTAACACCATCTTCGACGGCAACCGCTGCATCTTGTGCGGAGGATGCGTGGATATCTGCCCGAGCGCTTGCCTGAAGATAGTGAATCTCGGACAGGTTGAGTCAAGCCAAGAGCTCGCAAATTTAAGAGAAACCCTTTTTGCCGGGGAACCGGCTCTGTCGGTGATTTTGAAAGATGACGACACCTGCATCCGCTGCGGGCTGTGTGCGGCACGCTGTCCCGTGTCCGCCATTACCATGGAAGAATATTATAGGAAAGAATTAGCCGCATGACTGAGACAAAAAACGACAAGAACATGTCCCGCCGCGATTTTTTTGGCTGGGGCTGGGCCGTGATGACCGGCATGGCGTCGTTGAGCGTTTTTTTACTGTCCGCTTTGCGGATGCCCCTGCCGTCGCTCATGCCCGGAAAGTCCGGCAAATTCAAAATTGGGCGTAAAGAGGATTTTCCGCCAGGCGCCGCGCACTATTTTGAAGAGCAGCAAACCTTTGTTTTTGCCGACACTGAAGGTATTTTTGCCATGTCTTCATTGTGCACCCATCTTGGCTGCATTGTGACCAGGGAGGCAGAGCAGTTCACCTGTCCCTGTCATGGCTCAAAATACGATCTCTTCGGGAAGGTCAAGCGAGGACCGGCGCCCAGGAATTTAGCTTGGTATCAGGTAGAGCAACTGCCAGGCGGCAGGTTGGTGGTTAATCGGAATAAGGTTGTAAACGAAGGGACCAAGTTTTTGGTTTGACCCATGAGCGCTAAGAAAGATCAACAAAGCGGCATTAAGCAGTACCTGACCAATCTCAAGGATCTGCCGAAGAATCTGCGCAAGTCCATCGTCCGCCACGGCATTGCTGAAACCAGCCGGGCGCGAGCGCAAACGGTTTTCAGCAATATCTTCTTGCACATCCATTCTGTAAAGGTGCACCGCTTTTCCCTACGCTGGAATTATACTTTCGGATTGGGAATTATGTCGGCAGGTTCGTTTTTCACCTTAACCGTCACAGGTCTCCTCCTGATGATTTACTACGAACCGAGCACCCTGCATGCTTACAATTCGATGAAGGATATTATGTACATTGTGCCTTCGGGAAGGCTGGTGCGCAACGTTCACCGCTGGGCGGCTCACTTGATGGTTATTTGTGTGTTTCTGCACATGGCGCGGGTCTTTTATACCGGATCATATAAGCGCGGCCGCGAATTCAACTGGCTGGTCGGTCTGGCGCTTCTCGTGCTAACGCTGGCACTGAGTTTCACCGGTTATCTACTCCCCTGGGATCAGCTCGCTTACTGGGCGGTAACCATCGGAACCAACATTGCTTCCTCCCCGCAGGAGGTCACTGACGCTCTGGGAATAACCGAAAAAATAGACATCGGTGCGATGCAAAAGCACTTGCTGCTTGGCTCCGACCAGATCGGCAATGGGGCCCTGGTGAGATTTTATTTTCTGCACTGCATTTTTTTACCGATGATTCTCATAGTATTTCTGGCAGTCCATGTCTGGCGGGTCAGGAAAGACGGAGGACTGTCGAGGCCTGACGACATCGATCCAAAGTTGCTGACGGGTATTCCAAAAAATGAAATGGCGGAGAAGACGTTTGCCGCCCGGCCAGCGAAAACCTACAGTCTGGTAGCCATGGTCAAAGGCGTCCGCCCGTCGTCCGCGGGCGCCCCGGAGGAAACCGTCGACGCCATGCCGCATGCATTTGTACGCGAGTTTACCGCTTTCATGCTGATCTTGGCGGTCAATCTCGTGCTGGCCTATTTTTCCGACGCGCCGCTCAAAGAACCTGCCAACCCGGTCGTTCCGGAAAATCCGGCGAAGGCGCCCTGGTACTTTCTGGGATTGCAGGAGCTGGTGAGCTACTCCGCATTTATGGGAGGCATCGGCATCCCGACCCTTGCGCTTATCGGGCTCGGGCTGATTCCCTACCTCGATCGCGATCGTTCCGGAATCGGCAAGTGGTTCGAGAATGAAGCCGGCCGCCGGGTGGCTGTCTGGTCCGTCGTGTTTTCTACAATCGCCTGCGTCGCCATGCTGGCCTTGACCATTAACTTCGGTTGGCTGAGGAATTGGTTCCCGGACATTCCACAAATCGTGATCACCTTTATCAATCCGGGAACTTTGTTGGCGCTGTTGTTTGCCTGCTGGTCGCTGATGATAATCAAACAGATGGATTCCATCCGAATTGGCGCGATTGCTTTGTTTACGTGTTTCTTTATCTCGTTTATTATTTTGACCTATTTTGCCACGATTCACCGGGGGCCAAACTGGGAGTTTTACTGGTGGCCGAGCCTGTGGCCAACACATTGACAAATTCTATGAAAATTCTTTTGTACATTTCCTCAATCGCGGTCATAGCTTTTACGGCATTGTATTTTGTCGAAGAAAACATTTCCGCAGAATGGCGCGGCTATCAGGTGGAATATCGCAGGCTGCTGAATGAAAAAAACAGCAACGATGCCGCCGACGTATTCCCCATCGAGATGCGGCAAATCTACCTGCCGGAAATGAACCGGGTCGATCGTTGTGTGACCTGCCACGTCTCAATCGAAGACCCGCGATTCGCTGATGACAGCAATCCGTTCAAAACCCATCCGGGCGATTACCTCGAAACCCACGATCCCGATAAATTCGGTTGTACTGTTTGTCACGACGGCCAGGGGCGTGCCATTGTTTGGGAAGATGCGCTGGCACGGGAGGACGGTAAGCACTGGGAGAAACCGATTTTGACCGGAGCGTTTTTAGAAGCCAACTGCTACCGCTGCCACACAAATATGCTCGCCCAAACCCCGAGCTACAATCGCGGCAAGCGCCTCTTTGAAAGCAGCGGCTGTCTGGGGTGCCACCAGCGCGACGGCAAGGGCGGCTACCTCGCGCCGGAGTTCAGAGGACTTGGTGATGCCAGTTTCACTATCAAGCATCCTACGGACAGCCTCAAGACCGAGCTGCTGGCGCAATTCAACAACAACCGGAATCTGGCTTACATCTATGAATCTGTGCGCTACCCAAGTTTGCAGCCGGCCAATTCCGTGATGCTGGATTACGGTTTTTCTCATGACGACGCTATGGCCATTGCTGTGTATTTGAAAAGCCTGGGCGCGCCGCAGCCGGGCGCCTGGCATTTGCCGGAGCTGAAAGAAGAACCGTTGACATTGCTTGCACAAGGCACAAGAACCTACCAGCTTTATTGCCGGGCTTGTCATGGCCCCGACGGCGAAGGCGGCGTCGAGAATCCGAATTACCAGAACGACGTGATTCCTGAATTGAATTTGATCGCCGAACGCATGTTTCTCTTTGAACGTGAAGATGCGGAAGCGATTATCGAAGCGATAGAAAAGTTTGGCGATTTAAATCGAGCCGAGCCCGAACCTGAGGTGATGCGCTATCCAGTGGTTTTGGCGCAGTACAATGCTATTCGCGATGTTATCATCAACGGCAACCCAGCCGCTAAGCTCGAACCTGAAGGTCCAAGTCCGTTCAATATGCCCTCCTGGCGAAAAAGCATTCCGGTCGCTGACATCGATGCGGTCATCGCTTATCTGATCAGTATTTATGATTTTGAAGAGGAGGAAGATTGATAAAGAGGCCTTGTGGAATAATTGAGGTGTTTTTACATGTTCTTAGAACCGCCGCCCGGCGCTAGCCGTTTTCTCGGACAAATTTTAAGCTCCCCCTTAATTAAATTTTAAAGAAGAAAACCATCTCTTGACTTTTAGGCCAAGCAGAAAGCCAGCAAAAAGCATAATCCCGACGCTGCGGCGACGCGTCGGGACTCCATGACCGCAGGGGCGCGGCGGTAATTTTCAGGTTAGGTGCTTGTTTCAAATTCTGTGGTAACATGACGTTCTGTGCTTGAAATCCCCGCGGCAGATATTAAAGGTTAAAAAACAAGCAGGAGAAACGTGCGTTAGCAGAGTTTAAGGAAGGAAATAGACAGAGAAATAGCTCTGAAAGAGATTTTACGACCATGGAGCATTTATTCGAAAAAGAGGATTATCATTGGGCTTTATTTATTGGTCATTTGGTTATTGAAAAATTGCTAAAAGCATATTTTGTCAAAAATATTGACACCCAACACCCACCTATTCA
>JBHHWX010000022.1:0-24233 GCA_046756745.1 bacterium
AACTCAATTTCTAATGTCTTTGCGAGCGCTTCTCAGCGAAGCAATCTCACTATTAAGTACAGCAGGAGATTGCTTCGGCAAAAAAACGCCTCGTAATGACAGCTATTTTAAAAGTTTTCGTTCAGACACTAAATAGAAAACAATAGGTTGTGAGAGCGATGGCATCGGTAATCTATCTTTTTAGAGATAACTCATTGTCGAAATGTCTAAACGATTTGGGCCAACGTAAACGCCTTGTTCCAATCATCGCCATCCGGAGAATACACGATCTGTTTAATATCGGGATTATTTAAACTCTTCCAATCTTCGAAACCGAACGACCTGTCGAAAGCGTTCAAGACCAGAGCGATGGCGTTGCCGTGTGAGCTTGCCACAATTCTCTTGCCGGCATACCTGCGAACAATTCCGTGCAAAGTCCTCAGGACGCGCTCTTGACACTCGCGGGCGGATTCGCAATTTGGCAGTTTAAAATCGAAATCCGCCCACGACTTTCTCAAAACTTCGAGATAATTGTCGATCAGCCCTTCGGAAACTTTTCGCTCTTTAAGACCATCATCAATTTCAATTGGGATTTGTCTTGCTTCAGAAAAAGGCTGCACCGTGGCGACAGCTCTTTGATAGGGACTTGAAACGATCGCGTCGATATCGAGTTGTGATAAAGTGGCGACGAGGGAGAGCGCCTGTTTCTGACCGCGCCCGGTGACCACATCGTTGGGAAGACTCTCAACGTGGCGGACTAAATAGATTATCGTTTCCATTACTGAACTGCGGCCTCGTTGTAGTCAAGTAGCCCGGTGTGCATAATCATTTTCCATTCGTCGCCAACCTTTGTGTATACCTTACAAGCTCTGCCTTTCCAATGAAAGTCGTTTCCTTGACGATCCCGCCAAAGCGTGTCCACGTCCACGACCGCAAACGCTCCATCTTTTTCCTTTGTCACTTCGATTTTCAAAATTCTACGACGATTGTGTACGAGGATGTGTGTGTCAAACAGTTGCTGCCATTGGGTTCTCCAGCGTTCATAATCATATCTTCCCATTCCGAAAATCCAATCGAGAGGATCGTGTGAATCGGCAGTGCGAGGCCACGGCCAAACCATATCGGGATGGAAGATCGAAATCAACAATTCAACGTCCTGAGTATCCCAAGCTCTGGTCTCGCGATCTACCATTTCTTGAATTTGCGATTTGATCGCTGACATTTCCCTCCAAGGCTAAGCTTTACTAAACTTTTGAAGTATAGTAAAGCTCGGTCAAAGCAGCAGCTTCGTCATTTGCGCCAGATGGTGATCGTCGTGCTCTGCCACAAAATATACCAAGTCGATGGTCCGCATCGGTCGCTTTAAACGCGGATGCAGTGCGGCAAGTAAAACTTCGACTTCGCTCAACTTATCCAGCCGGGCAACAAACGTTTGTCGAAGCTCGCGAAACGTTCCAATTATCTCCGCAATGGGTTTGGAATTATGATTGGCGTTGTGGGTCGCTGCGTTAGTCAGATCCGCCTCCCGGAGCTCTGACGCTCCGGAAAGGAGATCATCCAGACGGCCGAGCCAAAGCGGTTCCAGATCGGCCAAATGGCCGATGTTCTCCTGAATAGACCAGGTCTCGCTCACAATTTTCGTTAGCTGTTCCTTCAACAAACCCTCAACTCGTTCTTCGACCCGGGCCGGCGTGCCCCGCATGTCTTTATTTAAACGAAAATTCAGTGTTTCAAAATTCCCAAAAGCGAATCGGGCGCGGTTGATAAATGGTCAAGGGTCTACACATACCACTCTCCTTTGGCGATTAATTGGGCTCTACCACCGACAAAAATATCCATTTCGTTTTCGCTGATGATCTTCCCTTTAATCAATATCAAAGACGGGCGTTTTATTTCATATCCCTGCTCGACGCGCAATTCTAATTCATCTTTTTGGAAATATTGATGTTTCAACAAATAAGCCAGGAAACAACCGTTCGCGCTTCCGGTAGCCGGGTCTTCCGGGACGCCGTAATAATCGTCAAACATGCGGGCATTGAGATCATGTTCTTCTTCGTAAGTTTCCGGGCAAAAGACAAAGAAACCGGCTGAGATCACAGTGTCCGCATCGGTGCGGTCGAGATTCGGATTGTATCGCTTCACGAATTCATCATACTTTTCGAGATTGACTTTTATCTTTTTGACGCTTTGCAGCGTTTTGACAGGCACGATGAAAAACGGGATACCGGTCGAAACCTCCTGAATCGGGAAGCTCACATCGAGCTCGTCGATGCTCAGATTCAAAATTGGCGCAACGTCCTTGGGAGAAAGCCGCTTCCCGAATGTCGGGTTCATCTGCTTCATCCACAACAGATCTGGAAACGCGCTCGGAAAGAGTGTTTCCTTTTGCGACGGCGTCCTCGCCGAGCAGACTCTATGCTGAGAAACCCTCGGCGAGACGCCTTCGGTAAGTGATTTAGGCTTTTCCGGCCGCGTTTCTAACGAGTCGTTTTTATAGCGCAATTCTACCGGAATTTCACCCACTTTCAAATTTAAATGGATCCGCGCGACGCTTTCCTGTAAAATCATCTTTTGAATAATGAAAGCCGTGCCAAGCGTCGGGTGCCCGGCAAACGGTATCTCTGCCGTAGGCGTGAAAATGCGCACATCAAAACCGTCGTCGCGCAGGTGGTCCGAGTTTATAAATGTCGTTTCGGAAAAATTCGTTTCTCGTGCGATAGCTTGCATGACCTCCGTGCTCAAACCCTGGCTATTTCGAAAAACGGCAAGCTGGTTGCCGGCGTATTTCTTTTCTGCGAAAACATCGACGATATAAAATTCGAGTTTTTTCATATTTTCCTCGGTCTTTTGGGCTAAATTAAAAATATTTCACCACAAAGAAGGGTGGTCAGGCTTCAGCCTGCCTCTATCAATTCCAACCTGAAAGGTTGAACACCCTATTTTGTATTTTTGTACAAGCCGGGGTCTCAATACTAAATGCCAAATTATGCGTAGACTTTCCAGTAAATTACGAAATGCGTCGTTAGCGAGCAAGCCTAAAAACGCGCGTTAAAATCAAGCCGCGACCAAAGCAGAGACCGGGATTGGTGTCGGGTTATGCCGCTTTTGCTGAAACAGAGATTCGGGAGGCTATGGGTAGGCTGGCGGAGGCGCTCATGTGAGTTTGATGAATTCGAGAAAAGACTCTCTATCTCAACAATACCATCTGTTTTGAGATTAAGGCCTTGCTCCCAACTCTGAGCGTATAAAAATAAACGCCGCTGGCAACGCCTCTATTTTCATCATTTCTCCCGTCCCAAATAACGGCGTATTCCCCGGCCGTTTTCGTTTCATTCACCAGGGTTCTGACCCGTTGACCTAAATCATTGGTGATTTCAATTTGTGCCAAAGTCGTTCGTTGGATTGTATAGCGAATCGTTGTTGAGGGATTAAAGGGATTGGGATAGTTCTGCAAAATCCCAAAGGTGATAGGCCGGTCTGAGGGCGATGACCCCACAGAAACCACGGTCGACTGTATGCTGCGAAAAACGCCGCTTCCGAGAGTCCCGGCGAAAAGATGACCAGGCGCATCGATGGCGAGTGAACGGATGAAGGTATTTCTCAAGCCATCATTAATTGCTATCCAGGTATCCCCATTATTTGTTGAGCGAAAGACTCCTTTATTGCTTCCGGCAAACACATGCCCGCTGGCATTGAAAGCAAGAGAAAGGACGCCGGTAAAATCTGGCAATCCATTACTAATTGCACCCCAGGTATCGCCATTATCCAGTGAACGAAAAACACCAACGCTGGTTCCGGCAAATAAGTGTCCGCTGGCATTGATGGCCAGAGCTTCGACATTTGTATTTGTCAATCCGTTGTTGATGGCTGTCCAACTCTCTCCGTTATCGAGAGAGCGAAAAACGCCAATCTGAACCCCTCCAAATGAACTCGCGGAGCCGGCAAACACATGCCCGCTGGCATTGAGGACTAAAGATTTGACAGAAGTATTTGTGATTCCGTTATTGATTGCCATCCAGGAATCGCCATTATCAGTATAGAGGAAAACACCCCTATCCGTGCCGGCATACAGATGTCCAGTGGCACTGATAGCAAAAGACCTGACAACAGTAGCTCTTCTCAGTCCGTTATTGATGGCTATCCAGGTATCGCCATTATCCGTTGACCGAAAAGCCCCGCCACCAAAAGTCCCGGCAAATACCTGGCCGCCTGTTTTGACGGCTAAAGCAAAAACATTGGTATTTGTTAAGCCATTGTTGGTCGCTATCCAAATCTCGCCATTATCTGCAGAGCGAAACAGCCCAGCGGCATAAGTTCCGGCAAATACCTCTCCGCTGGCGTGGATGGCAAGAGACCTGACCTCAGTACTCCTCAATCCGTCGTTGACTGCTATCCAATTCTCTCCATGATCCGTAGAGAGAAATATACCCCCGCCAAAGGTCCCGGCAAACATATATTCGCTATTACGGATCGCAAGAGAAAAAACACGCGCATTTGTCAATCCGTTGTTGATGGTTATCCAATTCTCGCCATTGTTTATGGAGCAAAAAACACCGTCTCGAGTCCCGCTGAATACATGCCCGCTGTCATTGATAGCAAGAGCTTCGATGTCCCTCCCCCGGTCTGTCAATCCGTTATTAATTGCGACCCAGGTGTCGCCGTTATCAGCAGAGCGAAATAGTCCTCGAACATCGACGCCAGCGAAGACATGCCCGTCGGCGTTAATGGCAAGCGATGTGACGCTTGCTATATTCGGCAGTCCTTTATTGATTTCTGTCCAGGTATCGCCATTGTCGGGAGAGCGAAACACACCGCCATCATCGGTTCCGGCAAAGACATCCCCACCGGCATTGACGGCAAACGATAGGATATTCCCACCAAAGGGCCCATTGGTTTGCTGCCAGAAATCAGTTTGGGCATATGCGATATGTGCTGTCATCCCAAACAAAAACAGGTTGCTAAAACAGATGATAAAGAATTTAAATTCTCTCATGAGCACATCCTGGTATATAGTGATTGACCGAAAATTATTCTCACTTGCCTGAAGGCCTCCTGGCCGAGGGTGAACTCCTGCTTAGTATAGTTATGGTTTGCTCGGCGAGGACGCCTTCGCGAAGAGGTTCTTGAGTTTTCGGTCAATCACTAAGTAAGAATTTAGGCGAAAACTCAGCCTTTTGCTCGGGCGACGGCATCCGCCAGAACGCACACGATCTCGTATAACATTGTGGCGCCAACCAGGGCCGTATTGCCGGTGGGGTCAAACGGCGGGGATACTTCAACCACGTCGCCGCCGATTAAATTGAGACCTGCAAGTCCCCGGATTAATGCCTGTGCCTGGATAGGCGTCAAGCCGCCTATTTCCGGCGTGCCAGTGCCCGGGGCAAAAGCGGGATCAAGACTGTCGATATCGAAGGAGATGTAGGTGGGTTCTTGGCCTACCACACGTCTTACTTCATCGAGAGTGGCCTCAATCCCTAAAGAGGACAATTCTTCCATGAACATGACGCGTATCCCGGCATTCTCAGACGCCTGCCAGCTTTCCTCTGAGCTCTGTGCTCCCCGAATACCGATCTGAATCGTCCTTTTTGGGTCGAGGAGACCTTCTTCCAGCGCTCGCCGGAATGGGGTGCCGTGGGTGAACTTATGCCCAAATTCATGATCGCTCATATCGGTATGCGCATCGATGTGCACCATACCCACTGGCTGTTCCGCCGCAACCGCGCGTAAAATCGGCAAACTGATTGAGTGATCGCCGCCGACACTCAAGGGCGTGGCGCCGGCTTCACAAATCTTGCGGTAAAACTCCGTGATGTCGGCAAAGCATTGTTGTAGGTCAAAAGGATTCGAGAAATTCACATCGCCTAAATCTGCGACGGTGCAAAGTTCATATGGATTCACCCGCGTCACATGATGAACGGAACGGGTCAAACTCGACATATTGCGAATTTCGCGCGGGCCATGCCGCGGCCCCGGCCGGTTTTCGGTTGCACCATCATAGGGCACACCAATCAGGGCGATATCGACGCCTGATGGGTCGCTGACCAAAGGTCTTCGCAACAAAGTTGCAACGCCAGCATAACGAAGCGGAGCCGCTTCAAAGTTCGATTCCTCTTTCATGTTTCTTGATTTTTTGTTTCGTGAAAATATTGAATGCTTAACGTTATCGTCAACAGAGCCGGTACATCATTCTGTCATTTCATTCTTCAGTTCTTCAAAACCTTCATCCAAAGTCAATGAATCAAACTCGACTAAAACAATATCATTAAGCCGTACCAAAACTTCTTCACCGTCAACATCAAGAAATGAATAGAATTCTGTTTCTTCAAACTCTCCCAATTCTAATTGAAAATATAGCGCGGCTGCCTCAGATGCTTTGTCAAGAGTAGTTGAGTAGCGGTGTGGCTTATGGCGGAAGTAAAAATGCGTTTCTCGTCTTTCCGAGTTATCGATATCAGAATTCTGATTCGAAGCTTTTTCCCAAAGAAAATTAGCCCATTGAATATCATTCAAAGAAACCGCAATACTTATATTGTTGACCGCCCTGAAACAAAAAAACTTTGAGGTTTTCTGTTCAAGATCGTTCTCTGGAATTAATGATAGTCTATCTTTGAGTCGGTCAATTTCTTCTAAACCAACTTCGTAGATAAATGATTCGTCTATCTCTCTAATTGAGAGTGTTATGTAGTATATTAAAATGTCTCCGTTTGAGCCCATAATTGGCCAAGCATAGAATTTTCACATTACGTTCATGACATGATATCCGACAAACTGACTAGCATGTCATTGAAATTAAAAAAAGGAAACAAAAAGTCAAGAGATGGTTTTCTTCTCTTTGAAGCGTGAATTGTAAAACGTGCCTGTTCCAAAGTATGGACACGTCGGTACCGAATTTGTCTTTGCCATCCCAGCGGACGCCCCAACGACTCCCGAGAATTATAATCAGCTATCTCTGCTTGCTAACACCCAGTCAAGAAAATGCTCAATAGCATAGAGTATCAATTGTCCGCTTGGACCGCTGATATTGAAATCGCAACCGTGCGTTGCCCACGGCAAATGCAAGTAAAGATTTGGCACGTCACTTGCGCGTAGCCTGCTGGCCAATCTTCGGCTTTGTTCTGGCGAAACCAGCTCGTCTCGCCCGCCATGAATCAACAAGGTCGGCGGTGTGTTAGCACCAACGTAATGAATGGGTGACGCGGCTCGATATATATCAGGTATTTCTGTCGGATTTCCACCCAAGAATTCCTCTAGCACCCTTTTGGTATCGATAACAAGCGGTCTGGCCGGATGCGTGTAACCATAGTATAAATCAGCGGTCCCATATAGGGACACTACCCCTCGAATAGCTAGCTCATCTGAAGTATAGGCCGTCTGCAGAGCCAGGTGTGCTCCAGCCGAACGTCCCAGTAAAACCAGGCGTGTCGGATCCAAGCCAAACTCGGAGGCGTGATCCTTGAGATAGGAAATGGCTGATTGAATGTCTGAGATAGGTGCAGGGTAACGAGAGTGTGGCGCCAAACGGTAGGTTACGGCCGCCACGACGTAGCCTCTGCCGGCCAGGTAACTATTGAGATTGGGCAATTGTTTGCTGTCGCCGCTACGCCAGGCGCCACCATGAATGACGATAACTCCCGGGCGGGTCAGATTGTCGGTACTGGCTCTGTAGAGATCGAGAGTCAGCTCTTTTCCATCTGTGCGAGAATAGACATGGGTGCTGCTCTCAATAGTGCTGAACTCGATGCCGAACAAGAGGTCTGAGAAGTCTAATGGGTCTTGTCTCCCGATCTCACCAAGGCTGCCGTTGTCACTTGTGTTATCGAAGGCGATCTCGAATTGCTCTGGTAACTGGTTCTTCACCGGCAACGCGCGAAGGATAGGCGTTAGGGTAAGAAGGGATGCAATTAGTGCTAACACAACACTGAACCGGCCGAGCCAGGAATGCCGCCAACCGGGTAAAAGAACAGCGAGTGACAGTATTGCTAAAAAGTGGCCATATTCCGTCACGAGAACTGCAGCCATCCAGAGGAGGCGTGTAGGCGCCTCAAAAATGGCTAACAACGAAAGAGCAAAAACCAAAAGGGCGTATGCGAGGCGCACATAACGCGAGGCGATCGCCTTTAGAAAACGTGCTTGCCGCGACATGTCACAATTCTTTCATCTTTCAATCCCGTATGTTCAGTACACCGCTCATGGCACCAGGTCCCGGCTCATCTACCGCCGGTTTCTCGAACATGGTCGTAAAGCATCATCCATACCTGTGAAACTCAATATGCCTGCAAGAGCTGTCGTCATGTTTGTCCGTCACCTCGGAGTATATTTGATTTCGCAGTTGGTCCCCATAATGCAAATGCAATTTGAATTGAAATTAAGAAAAGGAAACAAAAAGTCAAGAGATGGTTTTCTTTTTTTATTTGAAGCGGTGGAAGGTGTTTTATACAGATCTAACACTTTTGCTTTCGCAGCCAGAGGCTAAAGAACTCCGAAGTCAGACTTAATCGGCCTAAATCATTAGCGATGAGCCCGAAATTTTCTAACGTATCCAGGGCTTCGTACCTATTTTGCGATATTTCTTGTTCAGGTAAGCCTTGTTCCCCACCAGCGCAAACTTTTTTCAAGACATCTTTTTCGACTTCCTGTAACGGCGACCAAAGTCCTTCTTGAAAATAACTACATAAACGATTCCAGGTCAAGGATTGTTGAATCTCTTTGGATGTAGACTCGACCCGGCCGTAGTCTACTATTTTGAGCATGCCGGCTTGAGAGGCCTGGCTGGCAAAGATGCGGGTGATAAAGGGATGACCCCCACAGTAGTAAAATACTCTTTCTATCGCATTTTCTTCCCAACGAATGTTTTTCAAAAGACCTATTTGTTTCACCATGCGTGCGCTATCCTGTATTTTGAGAAAAACCAGAAACTCCTCTTGGAAAAAATGAAACAGAGGGTTTTTCCCAAGGTCGGGAATGTTTAAACTTTTTCGGTTGATATCCGGACGATATGCCGTCACTAACGTTGCGAGAGAGGGATGGTTTTGCGCCAGTCCCCTCAAGACCCGAAACAATCGGTAATACTCGATCAAAGACGGGTCATCTTCTCCAGGTTTTGTCTTTGGATAAAGATTATCGGCTCCGTCGAATATAAGCAGGAGCGGTTTACTCTTCCCGATCTTTTGCCAGGTTTCAAGAATAGCCAACATGCTTGCAATGAAGTCATTAAAGTTGCAGGGCAGCTTAATGAGACCTTCCTTTTTCTGGGCGAACATGGAGATTTGAAATTGAAGCTGTTTCAAAATTTCTTGAAAATAAACCTCGGCTTTTGCCGGCATCCCTTCACAATCTATGAATACTGTCGGCGTATCGAGTCGATGTTGAATTTGATAGAGCAACGAAGTTTTGCCAATCTTCGGCAGGCCAAAAATACCGACGTGACGGCCTTGCGCGAGAACCGAAGGTAAGTGATCCAGATAGTCCTCCCGGCCATAAAACCAGGATGGGTCTTGAACCGGCTCGAGGTCCAGATAAGGGTCTTTTCTGAGAAGATACGGATCTTCATATTGTGCGAGTTTCTGCACACAATTGTCTGCAAAGACTGCCTGGCGTAGAGCCGATGTCCGGATAGGAATTGTCTGACACTCCTGCTCTTGTCGAAGACGCTGAACGAAATCTTCTTCCGGCGGGATTTCTTCATAAATGAGATAAAGGCAGAAGTCATGACTATGACTTATCTTATAGGATTGCACCAGGTTTCGAATTCGCGTTTTATTTACGATTTCCCCGTTTTTCCAAAGGCAGGCCAGCCCTTTTTTTTGACCGTTTTGTGGTTGGAGCAGGAGCTCGTATTCTGACAGGCGCTCAATATTATGAAAGCCAGCCTGATTAAAAAAAATCTTGACCACATTCATCGTCCGAGATCGCTTTGTCATTAAAATGGAGCCGACAAAGCCAATCGTTAAAACGAGGAGCAGTCCCCCAATCCACAAGATATTTTTTCCTGAAAGGAATCGGGTTGCGCTCGACTTGTTTGCATCAGCTTCTTGTGCGGACTGGGTCGGTGCATCCTCCTCTGTAGGAAGCCTTATCGTCTTTTTTAATGGAAGGATACGGTCAAGCTGGCGGTTACCTCGTATGGCGGCATATTTCTCCGCCCCGGGTGAACCGTGGGTGACTGTTTTGCCGGGTTGATAAGCGAGCCAGTGGTTCTCCGGTAAGGTCGCGATATTCATTTGTAATGTATGAGTCGACGTTTCCCAAATTTTTATGATCCCGTCCGGGCTTGCAGAAGCGAGCATTTTCCCGTCCGGGCTGTACGCAAGTGAATGGACATCGTTGGAGTGGCCTCTTAAGGTTTGTATGGGCTCGCCGGTAAACACATTCCAGATTTTTATGGTGTTGTCGAGACTTCCCGAAGCCATGGTTCTGTTATCCGGGCTAAAAACGGCGATTCGAACCGGTGATGAGTGACCTGTTAAGGTCCTGAGCTCGCGCCAGGTTTCCGTGTCCCAAAGTTTGATCGAATTGTCCGAGCTCGCTGAAGCCAGAAGTCCTCCATCAGGACTAAAATCAACCCACTTAACCAAAGAACTGTGACCGAATAAAGTGCGCAACAGAGAGCCATTGTCACCATCCCAAATTTTAACGGTATAATCGTCGCTGCCTGAAGCCAGTATCGGTTCGTTCGGACTAAATGCAAGCGAAGCAACTCCGGCATTGTGACCTGCCAATATGTAGAGCAATTGCCAGGAGGACGTATCCCATATTCGTATGGTGCTGTCTGCGCTTGCAGCAGCGAACCGGTCACCACCCGGGCTAAAAACAACGGCATTTGTGACGCCTGGGCGTCCATGTAATTCTCTTAAAAACCGGCCGCTTTCTTGATCCCAAATTTTTATCGTGGTATCCGGACTGGCAGTGGCGAGGAAACGTCCATCGTGAGAATAGGCTAAGGATGTGATTTGTTGGCTGTGGGCTTTCACGTCGTGCTGCAGCGCCCCGCTTATCACATCCCAAATTTTTACAGAACCATCTTCATGGCCGCTTGTCAATTGTCCGTCTTTGTCAAAAACGACTGCCGGGATGTTACGTGATTGAGCTTGGAGATTCATGAATTCGTCTCCACTCTCTAGATCCCAGATTCGAAGAGACCCGTCTTTGCCGGATGAGACCAGCGTGTTTTTTCCCGGTTGGAACGCCAACGTAACGATTTCGGAGTCATGCCCGCCTAAACTGCGTGAGAGCTGCCAAGAATCGGTTTCCCATACATAAAGGGAGCTATCCCCGCTTCCGGCTGCTAAGAGAGTGTTGTCCTGACTGAAAGACAACGCCTTTATGGGAGCGTTAAACTCGGAAAGAACATGCAGGAGTGTCCAGTTTGCCGTATTCCAAATATGTACCGAGCTGTCGTTGCTGCCGGAAGCCAGAAATTGATAGTTGCTGCTAAAAACAACACACGTCACCTCTGCTTTATGAGTTTTCAAAGACCGGAACAACGTGCCATTTGCGAGATCCCAAATCCTCACGGTTCCGTCATCTCCGCTTGAAGCCAGCCAGCGCCCATCGGGACTGAATGCAACTTCGCGAACCTGGCCATAGTGACCGGCCAGAGAAAAGATAAGGCGACCGTCGCTTATGTCCCAGACCCGCACGACCGGATCCCGGCTTGCCGTTGCCACCAGTTGACCATCCGGACTGATGGCAATGGAAACCACCGGCTGCTCGTGACCGTCAATCGTGTTGAGTATCTCGCCTTGAACCATGTCCCATAGGATGAGTTTGGCGTCGTAGCCTGCCGATGCTAATGTTCTTCCGTTCGGACTGAGCGCGATGGAGAAAATGTCCGCTTCGTGAGCGCTCAGCGTGCGCAACATCTCTCCGGTTTCGGTGTTCCAGATTTTGATGGTGTTATCAGCGCTTCCTGTTGCCAGCAGGGCGCCAT
Source organism: bacterium (assembly GCA_046756745.1). Taxonomy (GTDB): domain Bacteria; phylum Zhuqueibacterota; class Zhuqueibacteria; order Oceanimicrobiales; family Oceanimicrobiaceae; genus JBHHWX01. The sequence goes on from JBHHWX010000022.1 coordinate 11,909, forward strand.
TCGGAGTGAATGCCAGCGAGTTGACCGGCCCGGTATGGCCTAACTTAAGAAAAAGTTCCGCTGACTGGCCAAAGGACTTTGATAAACAGGGTAGGATAAGCAGGAAAAGGATGGCCAGATTTTTTTTCAAGACGACCCCTTATTTTCGGAGCTGAGAGACTCCTCTTCTTGAATTTTTTGGTTAGAAAAAATTTTCTAATTGTGCCATGAATATATAATATAGACACTTTTTAAGAAGTTTGAGTAAACGAGAAAAATAATATCTTAAAACCTTATGATTGGTCTAAAAAAGCTGGGGGACTTGGGAAAGGAGAACCGGGGCCTTAAGAGAAGAGTGTCTTCATCAACCTGTCAATAACAACTTGACGATAGCAAAAAAACCGCTAATGAGAACGCCCGCTTGAATGATGAGCATTCCCGCTAGCCATTTTATCATCTCCGTTTTAGTCTCTACTATTTTCTTTTCCAATTCACCTATTTTTTTCTCCAAATCAATCAACTTTCCATCTATTTTAAGTTCGAGCGCCTTTAAATCTGTCTTGGTTGTTAATCCGTTCACTTGAGCCTCTTCTGCTTCCTTGAAAGAATAAGAACGAAAAATGTCAATAGAAACTACGTCTCAACTGGGACTTCGCCCAGTAGAGATGTCCCAGTCGGGGCAGTTAAGTTCTAAAAAAACCGCGGGGACCGAAGGGAAAACTTTGATATGGCAGAATAATTGAACGGCAGAATAATTATCATTTTGATATGCAATGGTTTTAAAAATCATTCTGCCGAATAATTATTCTGCCAACTATGTGTGGCGCTCGCTAAGCGCATTAATTCCACTCGAATGACAAATTTTGGTTTCAAAGAATCATCTCAAGCAGCTCTGACCACTTTTTTCCAAAAACTTTTCGTTTTTCGTACCTGCTCTTTGATTTTCGGCAGCGCCTCTTCGGTGACTCTTTCGCCTTCTTCGATCATGTAATTGAGCAGTTTAAACTCAGACCAGTGTACCAGTCCCACATTGGGCCGGATAACCACGTCCGCTTGCTTGAGTAAATGCAGATTGTAATGGCGGGCAGTCATCATTCGTGCTTTAGATATTTGACCGGATCCGCTTTTGCTACCTTAATCGTCTTCAAGCCAACAGTAAGGAGCGTAACCGTGAGACCGAGCATGACGGCCGCGATGTGTATCCCCATGTTGATATCCGTCCGATAAGCAAACGTATTCAACCATGCTTGCATGGCCCAATAGGCAAACGGAGCCGTGAGCACTCCGGCAATGGCTGCCAGCTTGACAAAATCCCAGGATAGTAGCTTGACAATGCTCGTGATCGAAGCTCCCAACACCTTACGAATGCTAACCTCTTTAGCGCGCTGTTCGGAGATGAAGGCTGTCAGGCCGTACAAGCCCAAGCAGGATATGACGACCGTGCAAAGTGCGAGCAAGCTGAACACCCGGCCCATTTGCTCTTCGGTCACATACAGACCGGTCAGATCATCCGCGACAAAACTGTATTCAAATGGCTCCGACGTAAATTGATACCACGTTCGTTCAATTTCTTGCAGTGTTGCCGGAATATCCTGCGCCCGGACTCTGACCGTGATGTATTTGTATAAAAAGGGCTGAATCACCAGTGCAAGCGGCTCTATAGGTTGGTGCAGCGATGCATAATGAAAATCCTCCACCACACCGATTACCATGCTAGGCCTTATCATGCCCTGTACCGATTGTCCGACAGGGTTGGCTAACCCGAGCGTCTTGACAGCTGTCTGGTTGAGGAGAACGTTCGTGTATGCATCTCTCTGAAAGTCTTGTGAGAAACCTCTTCCCGCAACGATCCGCATACCATATGTTATTATGAAGTTTTCATCGACGGCGAGGTATCTCAAAGGTGCGGTATGGACATCACCACCCTGGCGTGACACCGAGAGGACGTCTTGCAGTCTCCCCCTTCCGGGCGTGCTCGAAGATGCTGTGGCAGCGACGATATTGCCGTGCCGTAGCAACTCTGTCCTAAATGCAGGGATCTTTTTTCTCACATCGGTTTTAGCGATCGGCAGGACGACCAATTGTTCTGGCTGCAGGCCGAGGTCCTTACGACGAATGTAGTCCAGTTGGTTCAATACCACGACCGCACCTACGATCATGGCTATGGAAAATGCAAACTGGCATATCACCAATCCGTTCCTGGTGAATGACGATCTCTTGTTTCCGTATCGCATGACACAGCATTTCAAGATCTCCACGGTTCTTAGCGAGGCAAGAACAAATGCAGGATAAAGCCCGGAAACCAAACCTGTGAACAAAGCCGCGCCGCTGAAGATAGCGAGGAGAGGCCAATTGAGCCAGAGAGATGCAGCGATGGTTTTCCCGAACAGCTTATCGGAGATACCGGACAAGCCTTCAACCAGGCCAAGGGCGAGCAGCAGGGCCAGGAGATTAAGCAGCACCGGTTCCAGAAGGAGCTGCCACTTAAGCTGCTTCTGGGTCGCGCCGGCAACTTTTCGAATGCCGATCTCAGTAGCCCGGCTCGTTGAATAGGCAAACGCCATGTTGGTGTAATTTATGGCTGCGGTCGACATCAGGAGCAGAGCTACCAGCAAGAGGAGTTGCAAGTAGCGCACAGACATTCCGGAAGGCTCGATCTCATGCCTCAGCTTTGAATAGAGATGAATGTCTGTCAGAGGCTGCAGGTGCAGGCGATAGGTTCCTGAACGTGGCGCCATCCTATGTTCGCGGCTGAGGGTCGTCAGCTCTGCTGCAAGTTCACGCTTGTCATCGTCTGCATCTTCGGTCAACAAATACGTATAATGGAAGGGCTTATCAGCGATCTCTTGCACCATTTGGAATGGCAAAAGAAACTCAAAATGGAAATGAGAATTGAGCGGGATGTCTTGCAGCACCCCAGCGACTCGCATAAGATGCTCCCCCTCTACGGAAATCGTTTTCCCGATGGGATTTTCTGTTCCGAAGTACCTCGAGGCTGCCGATTCGGTCAGGAGAAGGGACGATGGATCGGTCAGTGCAGATTCCGGACTCCCGGCAACCAGTGGAAACGTGAAGACGTCGAGGAGTGCCGGTTCGGCGAATAAGACGGATTCTTCGTAAAACTGACGGTCATCATACCCGAACAGGAAACGCTTAGCCACATGCGCGATCCTGGCAACGCTCACAATCTCCGGGAACCTATCGCCGATCGCGGGCGCCAACTCGGCATGGCTTGTGGCCGTTTCAAGGCTGCCGTTAGATATCTGCCATTGACTCACAACCCGAAAAATGCGATCAGCGTGCTTATGATGTCGATCGTACGAGAATTCGTTCCACACAAAGAGTACGATGAGGATGCCAAATGACATACCGACGGTTGAACCGGATAGGATGACAAACAAGTAGGTTTTGTTTTGTCGAAGCTTCCTTAAGGTCGTTAAGATGTAGTTTCGTAACATGAGTTATCCCTAAGTTTCTTCTCGTGGGCTTTGTTTGCTGTGCTGAGATAATCCAGGTTAATTGCATTAGTATAGTTCGAGGACGCTGAAATAGAAAACTAGGACATTTAAGGATATACTCACGGTGGAAGCAGCCAGGATGACAAACAAGTACGTCTTATTCTGCCGGAGCTTCCTTAGTTAGGATCGTGATAATGTGGTTGCGTAAGTAAAACTACTACAAGTTAAGGATACGTTCAAGCGCCCTCATATAGTCTTCAGAGACATCATGTCGCAAAAAACCAAGCAAAAAAGTCTATCAATTTTGGCTATCCAAAATGGTTATGAATTTTGACCACTATCAGTCCCCCCCCGCAAACGGACCCGGTATGCTGTCGGCGTCATTCTGCGGTGTTTCTTGAACCATCTGCTGAAATTCGAATCGGCTGAAAAGCCCATCTTGTTCGCGATCTCGAAAATGCACAAATCGGGATCGTCTAGAAGTTCCTCAGCCGCTTGTAGCCGTGTTTCCTGATAGTACTCCGAAAGGCTCATCCCGACGGCCCGGCGAAATCGCTTACATATCGTATGATATGATGACCCCACTCGTTCGCAAAGCTGCTCGATATTGTGTGGCTCATGGCATGACTCATGCATCAATTGCTTGATCCGTTCGATGATCTTCATCTCTCCTCCTTTTTGGTTACTCAATGAGAGTATTTCCCAAGTTGGTTGAGTTGTAGTGCCCTCGATAGCAAGAAAACTGACGAATGCTTGCGGTGGCTGGTAGTCTGGCGTATTTTTGGAACATACTCGTTCTTCATCTCCAAAGATCATTCAAATCGCCAAAGTTAGCCTTATTATCATGAACTGGCGCGGTCGGCTGGATCCAATGTTAGATGAAGCCTCTCCCACATATTTTCTACTCTGAATGTTATCCAGATTATGCTAAATTAGCGGCATAGGATACCGCCCTTCCAAAGACATTTCTAACAACCATCCGCACGTATCGGCCCCTATGATCAGCCCGAAGGCAAAACCCGGTTCATAAATTGCATCTGCTGAAATAGAAGGAAATTCAACCAACCCGCCAATGTCGGACACCGAACCATGCGGGTAGCCCCAGCCCCCGTAGAACATGACGTAATATCGTTTAAACGTTCTTTTCGACTTTACTCTCTGATCTGCGGGGTTGTGCTTCTCAAGTGTGTAGGCGGGTTGCTGCGTTGCAGGAAAACTAAATGGTTGTGCGATGGTCAAACACGGGGAAGCCAGACAAGCAGACAGGAGTAATGAGCACAAAAAGTTTTTCATGACACACCTCCATTATTTTTTTCTTTTAATTTGTCTTGGTTAAATCGGTGGGAATTGTTTCACTATCGGAGGAAAATGCGAGAACAGGCTTGGCTGCCACTACTACTTAATGCTCAAAATAAAAATTCTTTTTCGAATTCAGTGTAAGCGGAATTCCCACTTCATAATTGGGAATGCTCAGAAACCCTCTTCATAAATGCTAAAATTCATGTTTTAATATTAAACCACTACTTTTATTTATAGACAACAAGATATACATTTTTTTCTCCAAAATACTCAAAAATAGCAAATATTATTGAATGAATACAAATTCGGAAATATATTTTTTGCGAATTCTCCGAGCTCCGTCCCTGGCGCGTCATACGAGCCGCGCTGACCCGAGGAGGGGTCAGCGAGCATGCTTAGTGATTGACCGAAAACCTGAGATTCTTCACAAAAAGTGTCATTCCGAACCCGTTTTCCAAGGTGAGGAATCTGTCGGCGAGTTGGTGTGTCTTCATCAACCTGTCAATAACAACTTGACGATAGCAAAAAACACCGCTAATGAGAACGCCCGCTTGAATGATGAGCATTCCCGCTACCCATTTTATCATCTCCGTTTTAGTCTCTACTATTTTCTTTTCCAATTCACCTATTTTTTTCTCCAAATCAATCAACTTTCCATCTATTTTAAGTTCGAGCGCCTTTAAATCTGTCTTGGTTGTTAATCCGTTCACTTGAGCCTCTTCTGCTTCCTTGAAAGAATAAGAACGAAAAATGTCAATAGAAACTACGTCTCAACTGGGACTTCGCCCAGTAGAGATGTCCCAGTCGGGGCAGTTAAGTTCTAAAAAAACCGCGGGGACCGAAGGGAAAACTTTGATATGGCAGAATAATTGAACGGCAGAATAATTATCATTTTGATATGCAATGGTTTTAAAAATCATTCTGCCGAATAATTATTCTGCCAACTATGTGTGGCGCTCGCTAAGCGCATTAATTCCACTCGAATGACAAATTTTGGTTTCAAAGAATCATCTCAAGCAGCTCTGACCACTTTTTTCCAAAAACTTTTCGTTTTTCGTACCTGCTCTTTGATTTTCGGCAGCGCCTCTTCGGTGACTCTTTCGCCTTCTTCGATCATGTAATTGAGCAGTTTAAACTCAGACCAGTGTACCAGTCCCACATTGGGCCGGATAACCACGTCAGCTTGCTTGAGTAAATGCAGATTGTAATGGCGGGCAGTCATATGGTTGGTTTGAAAAATTATGTTGATGACGTTATCTAAATCCGGGTGTTCATTGAGGCGCTGTCCAACATCTACCGCGATCACAACACCGGCGCCTTTTTCACGTGCCAGCTTAACCGGGATCGGACACACCACGGAGCCGTCCACCAGCAGATGGCCGTTCACTTCGCACGGCGGCAGAAAACCCGGGATAGAGGCGCTTGCGCCAACGACGGCGCGCATGTCTCCCTGATCGAAAACAACTTGCTCGCCATTGAGGATATTTGAGGCGACGACGTAAAAAGGAATTCGCGTGTCTTCCAAACGGCCTTCGGGTATCAAAAATTCCATCGCTCTTTGCAAACGTTTGCCACTGACAAGCGATGACTTGCTTTGCGCTAAGTTGACGACGATACGTTGCTTAATATACGTCGCGACTTGACCGAAAAAATTCTCCACCGGCTCTTTGCGTTTAAACATGTCCATGCCGCTTTTGAGGTATTCTTCGCTTTTCAGGAACGCCTTGAATCTGTCCTCTACAGCTTTCGCGTTTCCAAATGTTGCATAAACAGAACCGACGACGGCGCCGATACTGGTTCCGGCGATAAAATCGATGGGAATCTTTTCTCTTTCGAGGACTTTCAGGACGCCAATGTGAGCGCATCCCCTGGCGCCTCCTCCACCTAATGCAAGCGCTATTTTATTTGATCTTTTCATCTTCTTTTCACCACTAATAATGTGAGATCATCTCCTTGTTCGGCGCCATCAAGAAATTCAATCAGATCGTTTGTGAGTGCGTTGACTATGGCCTCGGCTCTTTGCGGATGTGTTTGGTCGAGTACAATCGATTCGACTCGTTCCAACAAACGTTTGCGACTGTAAAGTTTTCGAAACCGGTTCCGGCTTTCGATAATGCCGTCGGTATACAGGATCAACATGTCGCCGGAGTTGAACTGTATGGTGCGCTCACACCCGAATTGACTATCCATAATGCCGAGAGGCGGAGTCATTCCTCCCAGCTCGTTCAAAGTTAAATTCTTTTTTATCACAATCGGCGGCGGGTGGCCGGCGTTCAGGTATCTAAGTTTACCGCTTTCGATATCCATAATTCCAAAAAAGAGCGTTAAAAAAATCGACTCAGCGGTGTTCCGGATCAGTAATTTGTTGAGATTGCTGATAATTTGTTCCAGCGATTTGGTGTATTCCAGTTGGCTGTGAATGGCCGCCTGCACCGTTGACGTCAAAAGAGCGGCTGGAACGCCTTTGCCGCAAATGTCTCCGATAGCGATCCCCAACGATCCGGAGTTGATAGGAAAAAAATCGAAGTAATCTCCGCTCACCGCCTCGTACGGATGAATGAAACTTGCTATTTCAAATTTATCGATTTGGGGGTTCGAAATTGGCAGAAGCTTCTTTTGAATCTCCTTCGCCAAAGAAAGCTGATGATCGATTCGGCTCTTTGCAACCGCTTGCTCATAAAGCACTTCGTTTTCGACTGCAAAAGCGATCTGCTGCACGATTGTATTGAGAAGCTTCCGTCTTCGTTCTGAAAGCGACTTTGATCTCCCTTTTTGTATGAGGAACAACACCCCCAAAATTCCATCGACGCCCAGGCGGTTTTTCTGCCCCTGGTCCGGATTTGCCGACATCAGTGGGATGACTATCTTTTGCCAAATCGAGGGCTCCGGCTCATGCGATTCAAATTCGCCGGTTTCATCTGTGAAAAGATAGTTCGCGTCCCTTTTGCGAACGGTCTCATTAATAAGATCCCAGTCATACTCCGACAGACTGTTCTCGATCAGCGTTGAGCCGCTTGCTTTTTTACCAATTTTATATCGAAGCCGTTTGGACGAGTCAAATTGTAACACCATCGCTGTGTCGGCATGGATTAAGGAGATGGCTAAGTCGAGCATGGTCAGCAGCAAATCGTCGATGCTGATATTTGCGTGTCCGTCTTTGGTATACTTAAAAAATTCGCTGCGTATCCATTGGGTTGTGTTTTTCCCTTCTCGATGGTGCTCGAGTTTGTTTTTTTCATCATAAAAATGAATCACGACATTGCCCAACTGTATACAGTCTAAATCTTGTAACCGGCGGGAACGGAAAAGATTGTCGTTCAGGAACGAACCATTTTTGCTGGCATTATCGTTGATGACGAAACCGCTTTCTTGATAACAGATCTCCGCGTGTTTTCGAGAAACCGAGTCGTCGTCGAGCACGATGTCGTTTTCCGGGCCGCGGCCGATGGAATACGTTTGACCAAAGAGATAGTGGACTTGATTTTCTCCATTTTCGATGGTAACACGCAATTTGGCAAGATACAGTTTCTCACCGCATTTTTCACAGGCGAGATGGGCTGATTCATTGAGGAATTTACAGTCAGGACAGATCATTTACTAACATTTCTCAGTTCATTGAGCGAAAGTTTCGTATTGATTATTACCGCGAAGCGGTTAAAACAACACAGCCGAGGGTTCGGTGATAGCCGTACCCTCGGTTTACGAGAACATTGAAAATCAAAATCCCAAAGGGGTTTCACGAAAAACGACTCTTTATCGTCGGATGATAGGTATTGTATGTGTGCATGTCGTTCTAATTTCGATCGCTTTTGTTGAACCCTTTCAGGGTTCGTGTGACATGCTCTCTTTCCATCCCAGGGTACGTCTTCGACGAACCCTGGGCTTTGATGTCCAACGCCTTCGGCGTAAATAAAAAAGCGAACTCGGGAATGAAATCATTAAGCTTGTTCCCAAACTCTGTTTGGGAACACATTGTGGCAAGAAACTTTGTTTCGCCTCTGCATAACGACTTCTAGAAACAGAGTTTCTGAGTCCATTAAAACGATTCGCACTTCCCGAAGGCGTCTCGCCGAGGTCTTTTTAACACAGACTTCAGGGTCAAAAGCGCTCGGCGGGACGCCTTCGCTAAGAGGTTTTTAAATCGCGCATTTTTCGAGTTTTCGGTCAATCACTAATTACGCGCAGCCTTAAAAAAGCTGATAGCTTCAAATGCGGCTTCGCCGCGCTACGATTTATCAAACTCAATAGCCAGTTTCTGCAGATCGAGCATCAACTCTTGTGCATCGGTGTATCTATATTTTGCATCTTTGGCGCAAGCGCACTCTACAATCGAATCGATTTTCGCCGGCAGATCCGGATTCAACATCGTTGGCAATGCCGGCGTCTGGTGCACAATTTTGTAGACGACCGTCGAAATATTATCTCCCTCAAAGGGGTGCTTTTGGGTCAACAATTCGTAAAGAATTACCCCGCACGAAAAAATGTCCGAGCGTCCATCTAATTTTCTACCCTCAATTTGCTCCGGCGACATGTAGAACGGCGTGCCGACAATACTGCCGGTCTGGGTCAACGTCCCTAAATTCGAAAATTTTGCAATTCCGAAATCAGCCACTTTTATTTTGTCATTCTTAATGAGAATAATATTGGAGGGTTTGATATCCCGGTGAATAATTCCGTTCTGGTTTGCAAAGCTCAGCGCGCTGCAAATTTGACTGACGATTTTTATCGTGTCTTCGAATTCGAATGTTCGGCCGCTTTCCATGACGGTTTTCAGATCGTGTCCGTCTAAGAACTCCATGACGATATAAGAAAAATCTTTTTCTTCTTCGACATCATAAATGACGACGATGTTTTCATGATTCAACCTGCCGGCAGCGCGAGCTTCTCGCAACAACCGATCTTTGAGACGAGCGACTTCCCGTTCCTTCTCCGAAAAATGGAAAGCGACCTGCTTGATCACAACCGATCGGTCTAATTTCGGATCCCAGGCTTTGTAAATTAAACCCATCGAGCCTCTTCCGATTTCCCTCTCCAAAACATAACGTCCGATACGCCTCACTTTTTTAATTCCGCCGAGGATGGTTTGGGTGTCTTTGAGGGCCATGGATTCCTCTTCAGATTCGGGCTGTTTCTCCAAAGTGTCATCCTCTAAGGTCTCTCCCGCGTCTAAGGACTCAAAGGTCACGGGCGTCACAGACGCGACTTCATCTTTAAAGACATCGTCGCTCTCCCCGGACAGCGCCACTTCAGTGGTTTTCGCTAGGTCCTCTTTGCCGGCCTTATCCGAAGTTCTTTTGCTTCTTTTCATGAGCAAGAATGAAATGACCAGAACACTTCCCAAACCCACGAACCAGAGCCATTTCGGAATTTTGATGTGGCCCGCTGTAAAGTCCGTGACAGCCGCGTCTAAGCTTGGTTCATTTTCATGCGGTGTTCCGTCATTCTGGCTCGCAATGATCACCGTATCCGGCGTACCCGCGGATTCTGTAAAGACATCGACGATAGGGTGCGTCAGAGTTGGAGTTTCCCCGCTGGACTCTTGCGATACCGGCCTATCCGGTGTTACAGGCTTCTTCCGGTCCGGTTTCTTCGAGATTGGGAGTGCGGTATTCTTCGATAACCCCTGGCTTGGTGCGATCGGGTTTTCGAGGGTTGTGCTGTCGCTGTTTTCGGAATCGTGCTTGACGAGCTGCGCCACCACCGTAGAGTCGGAAAGGGTCGAATCGAGCTCGGCGGCAAGGAAAGTTTTGACCTCTTCGAGCCGGCGGGCTGTGTCTTCATACTCCGGATCGACCCGCTGCAAAATCTCCAAGGCAACCGGCCAATCGCCCTCCTCCATCGCTGTTACCGCATTTTGGTATTCAAACTCATTTTGAGTTTTTTTCAGCGTTTCGGAAATATTCTTATCGTTTGGGAAAAGGGTCTGTGCTTCTTTTAAAATGCCGATCGCTGGTTCCGGCCCGCTTTTTTCTCTGACTTCTGTGAAACGGGTTAACCAAGCTTCCGGACGGTTGCGCCGGCGAGCGATTCGAAGGTGCCGTTTTGCATCCTTGAGATCGGGATCGAGACTCAGGGCTCGCTCGTAGGCGTCGATCGCTTTATGATAGTCTTTGGTCCGCAAATAGACGTCGCCGAGTTTGTTCCAGGCGGTTTCTTGGTTTTCATCGATGGCGAGTGATTTTTTATATTCCCGAATCGCGGACTCTCGATCACCCAAACCGAAATAGGCCAGGCCGCGAGCTGTAAAGGCTTGTGCATAATTGTTGTCCAAATCGAGCGCGTGTTGCGCAGTGGTCAGGGCTTGGGTAAACTCCTCATTCTCGATCTGTTGCATCGCGAGAAACGAATAAGCGTTTCTTATATAAAGCTTGATTTGCGTGCTCTTTTCGGGCGCCAGATCTAGCGCGCCAGTCAAAGCCTGAATTGCTTGCGTGTAATCGCTCTTCTGGTAATAAGCGATTCCGAGCTGATAATGTGCGTTCACAAAGTAAGGCTCGATTTCGATTGCCTTCTCAAAGAGCCGGACTTTCTCGGATAAGCTGCTTGCCGCGAGCGCTTTCTTATAGAACGTATTCGCTTCCGTCTGGCTATTCTGGGCAGGGCTAAGAGAGGGAAGCAAAATCGTGACCAGGAGAACTCCGCAAAGCCAGGTAACAAAACTCGGACGGGAAGCCGATTCCGGTGAATTTCTGCAGAAATTCATATCGAACAGTTAAGGTTAGAAATCCAAATGAAGATGATGTTATGAGACAGACAGTGTTAAGGGAAAGTTCGAGGCTCAAAGTTGCAAGTGTTTTAATCATCCCCTCATGGCACGCCTTGCTAAGATAAAAGATAGTACATTCGGTGTAATTTGTCAAGAGCATTTCACAAAAACGGGGTTATTGCGAAAAATAAATTTATCTTGTTAATTTTAACGGCAATGATTATCTTCTATCAGCTATCAGCTATCAGCTATCAGCTATCAGCTATCAGCTATCAGCTATCCTTGTTTCACAAATATATAAGGAGTTTAAAGAATGTACGATCCGTTTATGGTACAACCGATGCGGGACGAGCTCACAGGAATTGGGTTTACGGAATTGAAGACCTCAGAAGAGGTTGACCGGGCGATGCAACATCAGAAAGGAACCGCGCTTTTGGTGGTGAATTCGGTATGCGGCTGCGCTGCCGGCCAGGCGCGTCCGGGTGTTGGGTTGGCCCTGACAAATCAAGTCGTCCCGGATAATCTCTTCACGGTTTTTGCGGGGCAAGATCCCGAAGCAACCAATCAAGCCCGTAGTTATATGCAAGGCTTTCCCCCTTCATCTCCGTCGATGGCGTTATTCAAAGATGGCGAGCTGGTTTATATGCTGCAGCGCTACGAGATAGAAGGCGCCGGCGCACAAGACGTGGCAACAAATTTAATCGCTGCGTTTGAGAAGTTTTGTAATTCAAAATAAATGAGTTTTCCTTCTGCTTTCTCGTAACCAAACACAGGGGATATCAAGGAATTGGCATATTTTTGACAAGATAACAGGATTCTCAAGATGACCAGGATTTCATTTGGATTTATAGAATCAGTCTATGAGAATGCTTTAGCTATTGAA
>JBHHWX010000023.1:0-23684 GCA_046756745.1 bacterium
CCTTGTAGTTTCGATAACATTCTTTTTTAAAATATGCTTAATTTTTCAATCGATTGTATTTACAAATAAATATAGAACAATAAAAATACGATGTCAATATTATTCTATCGATTGATTTTGTATCATGATTGAGACAATGCACTTTATAAATACAAGTAAGCGGTAAAAACGAGGTTTCCATGAAATATGTTACCGTTAAAATGATCGCTTTAACCTTAATGTTCTTAGATGTTTGTAGAATTATTATTTGATGTATCATTGTTTGGTACATTAGTTGTATATCCGAAAAGTCATGTCTGGATAAAAATTTTCGGTTTACGGGATGGGCGCTTACGCAGAATACTGATCTTGACAGTAATTTACCTTGAGAGTGACTTCATCTCGAATCGAACCTTAACCACAATTAATGTATATTAATTATTAACAATCTAAGAGTAGTTATCATGACGAGACTATCTTGCCGAGGGAATTGTATTCGAAGTGGTTTTATCGGTTTAATTTGGTTGCTCTCTATCTCGTTTTCCCGTGATGTTCTGGCTCAAGAAAAAGAGCAGTATATTATGGGCGAAGACGGCCAATTGGAAATGATCGTACATATCATTGGTGAAGTCAAAAAACCTGGTGAATATCGTGTAAGGGATAATACGAATTTGATGGAGCTGATTTCTAAAGCCAACGGTCCCACGGAGTTTTCCAATCTTCGTGCGGTATCGATTACTCGTGTCAACTTCGGAGTGATGGCAAACGGTAAGAATGGCAACCATCTGAAGAAACAGAATAAAATTATAAAATATGACGTCGGAAACTATTTAAAAAAGAGCATAGAGACGCCTCCGCCTGTTTTAAAGCCGGGCGATATCGTTTTTGTTCCAAGGAACAATTGGCACAAATGGAGAAATACATTTACAATTATTCGTGACCTGTCTGTGGTTGCGAGTGTCTACTTTTTATATCTCCGGGCGACCGACTAAGTCAGGCATTTAATCATGGAGAGGAGTCATGCAGGGTAACGAATCTCAACAAATTTTTTTACAAATTAATAAAATATTCAAACGCAGAAAACTCGTGGTTTCCCTCTGCGTTTTGGGGATATTAGCGCCGATCCTGTATTTCAATGAAACGTCGACCCCGATTTATGAAGCGAAGACCATGGTTGTTTTTGAGGAATTCGAGGGCGGTTTGTCCTCATTTAACTATGACGCTTCCAGGGAGATCTTGATTTTTAATCGAGTCGAAGAGATCAAAAGTTTGGCGTTTGCCGAAGAAGTTGTCGGCTCGCTTTCGGAGGAAACGCTCAATAAAGTCAATTTGCCTAAAGAGCGTTCGCCCGATTTCGATGTACAGGAATACCTGAGTGAGAAGCTGCAAAAGAGGATTTCGGCGATGCCGGTGAGCAAATCCAATATCGTCCGGATTAGCGTGCAATGGCCGGATCCGGAGTTGTCGATGCAGATTGCCAATAGTGCGGCTCGCATCTTCTTAGATCGAAATTTCCGTATCCGGCAGCAAGGGGTAAGCGGGGTGCGTGAGTTTGTTGAAAATCAACTCGAAAGAGTTCGGCTCGAGCTCAATGATGCCGAGCAAGCTCTTAAGGATTTTAAACAACAAAATCATATTACTTCATTCAATCGGCAGTCGGAAGAAATATTGAAAAGGCTGACTGAGGCGGAGATTCAGTATAATAAAGTAAATGGAAATATCCAGTCCCTTGAAGAACGCTTGCGGACTATCCAGCAGAAAATCACCCAACAGAAGAAAGATTTCGTGCCGTTGATTACCGATGTCGGAAGCCCGTATACTCAAAAATTAAAGGAAGACCTGGTCAAGAAACAGTCGGAGCTGGCGTCGCTCAGAGTCCAGGGGTACGCCGAAGAGCATTCGAGTATCGTTCGGTTGAATCGCGATATTGCAGAGATCAAAAAGACCTTGAGAAACGAAGCAATGAAACAGCTTCAGAGTGAAAGCTTTTCCGATCCTCAGGCCCAATTAGCCAGCTATGTTAATGAGTCGTTTAAGCTGCAAATTGATTTAGAGGCTTTTAGGGCGGAATCGCGCGCTCTGAAAAAGATTGTCAATCAATATGAACAAAACCTGGGGACTTTGCCAGACAAAGAATATAAACTGGTAAAGTTGCAAAGAGAGCGCGATGCCAAGAGCAATACCTATTTGACCTTGCTTGACAGGCTGCAGGAGGCTAAAATTTCCGAGGCCGAGAAAGTGCGAGGCATACGTATTGTCGACCGGGCGCGGTTACCGGAAAAACCGATCAAACCCCGTAAGACATTGAACATTACCATCGGTGTTATCTTGGGCCTGATAATCGGGTTTGGTGTTGCTTTTGTTTTAGAAACCTTCACAAAATCACTTGATTCATCTGAGGAGCTTGAAAATATAACCGAGTGGCCTGTACTGGCCTCTATTCCGAAAATTGACAAAACCGCTTTTAACGGAAAGAGTGCGCACTCTAATGGCGTCAGCCAAAATCCATCCCGAGAGCTGCATCTTGAACGCGCTATCATTTCAAGTCTGAACCCGAAGTCGGGCGTGGCTGAATCCTACCGCATGTTACGCACAAACTTACAATTCCACGGAGTGGGACAAAACTGTAAAACCATCTTGTCTACGAGCATTGGGCCTGCTGAAGGGAAGTCAACGACGATGGCGAATTTGGCCATTTCGCTTGCAAACTTAGGTCTCAATGTGCTTCTGATGGACGCGGATATGCGCAAGCCCATACAACACTCCTTCTTCGGCGTCGATAGGGAGCCGGGATTGAGTGAACTGCTTGTCAACCAGAATACTATGAATGAGGAATTGGCGATTATTGATAATAACAAATCCCTGTTAGGCGATGTTGTGAAGCAGGAGAATATGGGCGATTTGGTCGAAAATTTTTCAGACTTTGTTTTGGACGATCAGATCGTTTCGAAAATCAACAACTTAAAAGGGGTCAACAGTCTCAACATATTGAACAGCGCTCTTAATGAAACGATTCAGATGTCGGATGTGGAAAACCTCAAAATTCTGACGAGCGGTAGGCAACTGAAGAATCCGAGTGAAGTGGTATCCTCGGTAGCCATGAAAACTTTTATGGATGAGGTGAGGGGACGATTTGATGTTGTGCTGGTTGATTCCGCTCCTATTTTGCTGGTTCCCGAAACCATGGTGCTCTCGGCTTTGACCGATGGTGTTGTTTTTATTGTAGATTCCAAAAAATATAACGAAGAGTTGCTGCTCAAGGCTAAGGGGCTTTTGCGGAAAGCGAATGCCAATGTTTTAGGCGCCGTTCTCAATAATGTTGAGCTGAATGGAATCTATAAGAGCGACTATTATTATCAAGCGTAAATTCGGAGGAGGAGAGGTCCTCTTTTCTTTTTTGTAAAAATAGCTTTATTCTCTTGAAAGCAAATTAGGATTGCATGCTTTGTTAAACAGCACGTTGCTTTCTTTTTTGATACCCTCTGTTATGATTGTGGGGCTGGGGACGTTCGTTGCTTTACGACGGAAACGAACGAAACCCTCTCCCTCGAATGGCCGTACGGTGTCACCGGATATGCAACTTGGGGCGGTTTCTACTTTCAGACGTACCCTTCCTCAACTGGCTAATGAGTTAGCTCGTGTCAGGCGGTACAACCGGCCTTTGACTTTGCTCGTGCTGAAAATCGAAAGCGATCAACTTTTGCTCGATCTCAAGCGGAGTCTGGTTGCCGAAACGGGCAACGGCAGCGTCAGCTCTTACAATAATATTATGCAAACGATCCAATTGGTGTTTTCTCTGGTTGGTTCTGTTTTGAGCGAATCTTTGCGAGAAAGCGATATTGCCACTTATGACGTCGCCAACAACCAGTATATCATTTTACTGCCTGAGTCGGACATGACTCAGGCGAAGCAGACAGTGCGGCGTCTCAAGAAACTGCTTTTTAAAAGGACTGCGGGTCATTTAGTTGCGGGTATCGCTCATTTCCCCTCCGACGGCTTTATTATTGAAGATCTGGTGCGAAGGGCTGTCGAGAAGTGCTCACAAAAACGGAACGAGAGAATTGCCAATGATGAAAACGAACGAGAAAATACAAACTGGACGAATTAACCCACATTGATGACATAGATATGCTACAGTTATTTAAAGAGATCAAAGAGCCCGGAGAAACGGGAAAATACTCGAAACCTGTTTCGGGTGATTCAGCAAATATGTTGGCTTTGGAGAGCGATAAACTCTGGTATGAAATGGGAGCGCAAAAACGGCGTCTCCGTATGGATACCTATTTGCGAATCAAACGAACCATCGACGTTGTCGTCAGTTTAGCTGTTTTACCTTTTGTGTTGCCGCTTCTCGGCTTGTGTTATATCGCGGTTAAGGTGGAGAGCCCCGGCCCTTTCTTGTTTTTCCAAAAAAGAACGGGCAAAGGCGGAAAACCGATCAAAGTCTACAAGCTCCGTACCATGGTTAAAAACGCAGCAGAGCTGAGAGAGAAGTATATGCATTTAAACGAGCTAAAACCACCTGATTTCAAAATAACCAATGATCCCCGTGTCACCAAGGTTGGGAGATTCTTGCGCAAAGCGAGTCTGGATGAGCTGCCGCAAATTTTTAATGTCCTGAAAGGGGATATGACCTTAGTCGGTCCGCGACCGAGCTCTTATAGCGCGCATACTTACGATTTATGGCATACGGCGCGTTTCGAGCTCAAGCCTGGGATCACCGGGCTCGCGCAAGTTTGCGGCCGCAGCGACTTGCTGCTCGATGAAAAACTCCGGTACGATATCGCCTACCTGCGGAATATATCCCTGTGGTTGGATATTCGTATTTTGCTGCGCACATTGCCGGTTGTGTTCGGCGGTGAAGGGGTGAAATGAAGCCTCACTTTCTGCCTAAAATGCCTGCGAAACGAAGTAATCCGCACATTTTGCCTTTTGTGTCTAAATTAATTGCATAATTGTTCGATCATATAGTAATTGGAAGCTGGGAGTTAAAGTTTGTCGGTATTCGGATTCTGGTTATCTCTTTCTCTGCTATTTTACGTGTATGCGGGTTTTGCCCTGCTGGTCGTCATTGTGGGGAGCATACGCAGCCTGCGGGTTCATAAGCTGACCATCACGCCGGAAATCAGCGTTATCATCGCAGCCTACAATGAAGAAGCGAGCATCGCGCAGAGGTTGGATAACTTGTTATCTTTGAGCTATCCGGAGGATAAGCTTGACATTATCGTCGCCTCCGACGGCTCGGACGATAAAACTGAAGAGATCGTTAGAAAATTCGCCGATCGCGGCGTCCGTGTCTTGAGTTTGCCGCGCCGCGGGAAGATTCATGCACTCAACGACGCGGTTGAGCACGCGACCGGTGAAATTCTGGTTTTCTCCGACGCCAACTCCATGTATGATAAGTTGGCTTTACGGAAACTGGTTGCCAACTTTGCGGATCCCGAAGTTGGCGGGGTTGGCGGCAATACGATTTATACGACTGCTGCCGACAGCGATACCTGCAGCGAAGGCGAAAACCTCTATTGGAATTATGATAAATGGCTCAAAGAGATGGAGAGCCGCACAGGAAGCATTATTTCCGCTCATGGCGCGATCTATGCGATTCGGCGAGCATTGTATCATCCGCAAACCGATTCCGCTGTAACCGATGATTTTGCAATATCAACATCTGTGATAGAACAGGGTTACCGGCTGGTTTTTGAAAAGGAAGCCAAAGCGTACGAAGTGGCCATCCCGGCAGCCGATCGTGAATTTTGGCGTAAAGTTCGCATGATGACCAGGGGACTGCGAGGAGTCATGTTAAGAAGAAGTCTACTGAATCCTTTCCGCCACGGCTTTTACTCGCTCATTTTGTTCACACATAAATTTCTACGCCGTTTCGTTTCCTTAATGCTGGTGGTCTTGTTTGTCTGCAGCCTGAATTTAATCAACCAAAATATGTTCTATTCGACATTTGCGATTCTCCAAGCCACATTTTACGTACTCGCCGGCATGGGTTTTCTACTGAAAGATCAACGGATCGGGAGGCATCGAGTGCTGTACATACCGTTCTTCTATTGTCTTGCAAACAGCGCCGCGCTCATCGCGATCATGAATATGCTGCGTGGGTATCAGATCGAAAGATGGCAGCCTCAGCGTCATAGTCCGTGATTTTGCAATACGAAAGTAAGCTTGGCATGGATGCCCCTGATATTTAGGTTCCAGCCGAACCGATACGGCTGTAGGATAAGATGTGTTTAATAACAACGGTTTGATTGAATGATAAACGCTTTTACAATTGATTTAGAAGAGTATTTTCAAGTTTCGAAGTTCGAATTTGTTATTCCGAGTGAAAAATGGGATGACTTGCCCTCACGTGTACGGAGCAACACAATCCGCATTCTCGAAATGCTGGATGAGTACAACTGTAAAGCGACGTTTTTCACTGTTGGCTGGGTAGCGGAACGGTATCCTGGTCTGATGCGTGAAATTTCTGACTCCGGCCATGAAATGGCCTGCCACAGTTACTGGCACCGGCGGGTGTCCGATTTAAATCCGCGAGAGTTTCAAGAGGACATTCATAAAAATAAGACGGTTCTCGAAGATGTCTCCGGGTCTGCTGTGCACGCTTTTCGGGCGCCAACCTATTCGATCATTGAATCCTCACAATGGGCTTGGGACGTCCTCATTGAGGAAGGTTTCAAGGTGGACTCCAGTGTTTTTCCTATCCACCATAAACGTTACGGCAATCCTGAAGCCGATCGTTTTCTCCATCGGATATATCGAGAAAAAGGCTCGATAATTGAGTTTCCGCTTTCTACCATTGATTTCGCCGGCAATAACATTCCCATTGTATCCGGAGGCTATCTGCGCTTGTTTCCTTACTCGTTAACCCGGTATGGTATTAAGCGTCTCAACACAGTGGAGAAAAGGCCGGCCGTTATTGCATTTCACCCCTGGGAGCTCGATCCGCATCATCCGATGCCGAAAGTGAGTCGACTAAAACGAATTCGTCACAAGATCAATATCGCAACGACTGAAAAGAAATTACGGCAACTCTTGACCGATTTTGAATTCAGTACTATGCGCAAGGTTTTGAGTCAACATCTCGATAGGGTAAACTGAAAAAAGCAGCGAATACCGGGTTTGATTTACTATTTGAAAACACCTTAGGAGGTCAACACATGAGTCAGCATTACTTGGTTACAGGAGGCGGAGGATTCATCGGCTCGCACATCGTCCGGTATCTTTTAAAGAAAGGACACCGGGTTCGAGTTTTGGATAACTTCTCAACGGGAAATCGAAACAATCTCGCAGAAGTGATCGAAAAGATTGAGCTGATTGAGGGAGATTTTCGCAGGGAGGATGATTGTAATCTCGCTGTCAAGAATATCGATTATATTGTTCATTTGGGGGCGTTGCCGTCCGTGCCGCGTTCAATTGCAAATCCGATGTTATCAACCGATATCAATGTCACAGGAACGGTGACACTTTTACAAGCCGCGTATAGGAACCAAGTCAAACGACTGGTGTGCGCGTCTTCGTCATCGGTGTATGGCGATTCTCCGGAATTTCCACGTCGAGAAGATCAGGTTCCGCAACCGTTGTCCCCTTACGCGGTTTCAAAGTTAACCTGTGAATACTTTCTAAAATGTTTCTACCGTCTGCACGGTTTGGAGACTGTCGCCTTACGATTTTTTAACGTGTTCGGTCCCCGCCAGGACCCGAATTCCCAATATGCTGCGGTCATCCCTCGTTTTATTGAAGCCGTGCTGCACGATCGTCCGCCTATCGTCCACGGGGATGGCGAGCAGTCGCGCGATTTTACGTTTATCGAAGATCTGCTCGAGGGAATTTATAAAGCGTGCCATGCCGAAGCCGCTGTCGGAGAAGTAATAAATATGGCCTGCGGCAGACGTATCTCTTTAAACGACTTGCTGGATATGTTACGGGATTTGAGCGGTAAGACGATTACTCCGGAGCACACGCCTCCGCGAGCAGGCGACGTACGAGACTCTATCGCCGACATTACAAAGGCCAAGAACCTGTTGGGTTATCAGCCCGGCTATTCCATGCTCGACGGTTTAACGAAAACTTTTCAGTGGTATCAAAGTCAGATGCCGAAAAATGGGAATCTAAATAAAAAGAATGTTATCGAAACGTCCACAGCGCACGTGACTCTATGAAACCTAACGCGGCCGGGATAATAGAAAACGGAGGAAATTCATCTTGCGCAGATTGCGGGGGATGAATTTCTTGCTTAATGCTTATGAGCACCAGTCTAAATGGAGAGTTATGCTAAATGGATCTTAGTAACGTTTTAAAAGTAGACCTGACGCCGGTGCAAGTGATCTTGAGCTTCTTATTAGCTTTTGCACTTGCCTTTCTTTGGGCGACAGTTTATCGCAAGACACACAGCGGTGTGGCGTATACCCGTTCATTTTTTCTTTCACTGTTACTCATCCCATCTATCGTGGCGATGATCATGATGGCAATCGGCAGTAATGTGGCCTTATCTTTAGGTTTGGTCGGGTCTCTTTCCGTGATTCGTTTTCGAACGGTGATCAAGGATACCAAGGACATGACCTTTTTGTTTTTAGCCATCGGTATCGGGCTGTGTTGCGGCGCGAACGCTTGGCTGGTGGCAATGATAGGCACGGCGCTGATTTCGCTGATCACGATTGTCATGTCACGGGCAGGTCACGACGCGGCCGGCTCCGCCGACTATATCCTCATTTTTCGTTCGGAGCAAAAAGATCCCTGGACCGCGATACGTCCGGAAGCCCAATCTCTGTTTTCCTGGAAACAACTTCGCGGGGCCACAGACATCGATCAGGGCAAGGATTTCGAGTATACCTACAGCGTCCGTTTAGCTTCCAATGCCAGCCCGGAGATGGTCGTCGGAGAGCTGAGCAACGGGGTGGTACGCCAGGTGACGCTGATTACACCGGAGAATCATCTTGAGCTCTAATGCGGAGAAAAGCTCGCAGCTCACTTCCAGCCGGATGATCATATTTCAGCGTATGGAAATCAAGTATATGATCAACCGGACGACGCGAACGGCTCTCACCCAGGACTTAAAAGCTTTGATGCAGCCCGACGAGCACACCAACCGGTACGGCGCTTATTTAGTCCGGAGTCTGTATTACGACACCCAGGCGTATAAAGCGTATCACGACAAGATGTCGGGCGCTGCCGAACGCCATAAACTACGTCTACGCGCTTACGGAGAAGACCCCAGCCAGGCGGACTTCATTCGTTTAGAGGTCAAATCTCGTTATATCAGTTTCATTCATAAGATCACGGTTGACGTGCCCATCGCCGATTACCCGGCAGTTGAGCCGGCGCTGTTTGGACGCAGTTTACCGCCGCGGAAGCTTTTGGAAACCGAGGGGGTTTCCAAGGAGTTTTTCCGCTTACAACGGCAGTACAACATGGAACCCAAAATCATGCTGCAATACAGGCGCGAAGCTTATGAGAAAATGGAAATCAACCGCGTCCGGGTCAATTTTGACGACCAGCTTGTCGCAACGCGAAATTTGGATCTGTTATCACCGATGCAAGGCGCACGAAGTTTGTTGAAGTACGGCAATTGCATTTTCGAAATTAAAGTGGACGGCGGCATGCCGTTTTGGCTGCACACTCTGATCAGCAAATACAATTTGCAAAATGAAGCTATCAGTAAGTTCTGTCATACTATTCGCAGCGAGGCGAAGTTTTCGGCTGTCGCGCGACCGGATGATTGACAGCTAATAGCTATCAGCTTTCAGCTTTCAGCGGAGATCCCGCCTTCTCGTTCCAAAACTCCTGTTTTGGAACGTAATGGACGGAGAAACTCTGTTTTGAGAAGTCATAATGCAGAGACGAAACAAAGTTTCTGTCTTATTGTGTTCCCAAACTGGAGTTTGGGAACAAGTTTTGTAGTCATTTTAACAATTGAAACACACAAAGTAGGCAGTTGGCAGTTGGCAGTTGGCAATTGGCAGTAGGCAATAGGCAATAGGCAAAAAACGGCGCATCTTTTTAATTGCTTACTGCCAACTGCCTACTGGAAATTGCCTCGTTTAAACAAGTGAAATCTTACAACATCGACAACAAATTGTCGATATTTTTTTGGTAAGCGCCTAGAGAGTTACGCAGGATAAGGAGATCCCTGAGAATCATGTTGAAAAAGAGTAAAAAACAAAAAATCACTTCGGCCTTGAACCGCGCCAGCGGCCCGGTGAGAGGTATCTGGCCAAAACTCCCCGATGCGGTCATCGGCCTTTTCTCGATAGCCATCGTGGTTTTTTGTGTGCTCACCTACTCCACGCCTCTCGCTCACTATACGAGCCGGCTTTTCAACGGCAACAAAGTCGTCGCTTTGGTGGATGGGTTGTTCAATCCGTTTCGCAATCGTCACATCCTGCTGAAATCCGGGCTTCCGATTTACGATATCAAGATGCGCCGGCAGCAACGCGCCATCATCGACGAAGCTGTCGAACAAGCCAAAAAGCAGGGTTGGATGAGCGACGATATGAAGGTTTGGGCGAACGCCTCATTCATCCATGACGGACAGAGCTATAACGTGAAAGTACGGGTGCGCGGCGATCTGCCGGCGCATTGGAAGGGGCCGAAGAAATCCTGGCGCATCAAATTCGGCAAGCGGAAAATCACTCATAACGGCGAGACCCGCAAAGAGCCGATATATTTTCAAGGGAAACGCCAGATCAACCTTATCATTCCCATCGACCGCGATTACATATTAGCCTATTTTATCAATTCCATTATGCGCAAGAAAGGTTTGGTGGTTCCGCGCGATAAATTTGTGATTTTGCGTATAAATGGGGTGATTCAGGGCCTTTATTACGAAGTCGAGCATTTCGACAAGCCGTTGCTGGCGAATAACCGCCGGCCTGAAACCACGGTTTTCGGGCAAAACGATCGTGTGATGCATTTCGAACAATACACCAAGCTAGGAACTCCGGCCGCCTCGGACTCCAAATACGATCTCGGCTCCATGCGCAGACAGGTCGACCGCGAAGGGGAGCTGGCCATGCAAGCCATGCAAGCGCTTATCGATCATTCCATGAACCCCACCGATGAGAATTTTCGGCGGGCCCGCGCTGTACTGGACTGGGAAAAGTATCTCACTTTCCGGGTGATGACCACGTTGTGTAATACCAATCACGTCCGTTTTGGCTCCGACAACCTGCGGCTCTACTACGATCCCAGCCGGGGTCAGTTAGAGCCGATTCCCTGGGACGTCCATATCACAAAAATGCCCAAGGAGCCGGGAACCATCGATTTTTGGAACAATCACGGCCCGGATGAAATTCAAAAAGCGACGCTGCTGGATCCGGAGCTGCGGCTGCAACGCAATCAAATTCTCTGGAAATTGGTCGGCGACGGCGGCGACAGTCTCATTTCGAAATATCGAAAAATTCATGATCGCATCCGGCCGTTCGCTTGGGCCGACGTGTTGACCACTCCTATTCAGGGACATAAAATGGACGGCATCAAAAGCCTGTTCGAATACAATGTGCGCCGGGTTCACAAGGTGTTGAGCAACTCCGGGTGCAATTTCATGTACCGTCTTGAAAGCGCCAACCGGGCTGCGCTGGAGCTGCTGGTCAATAATTTCAGTGGCATCAAATTACAAAAAATAGAGATCGCCGACTCGCTCTTATTAGAAGGACGATACCAGCTTTTCGAAGACAGCAACTTCAACGGAAAATTAGATAAACAAGATCCGCTGATCGCAGAGACAACGGCACAGAACGGGCGCATCCGTTTCGATTTTGACAGGTATGTGCTGCCGAAACTCGAATACGCCGCCGATATCATCGACAGCCGTCAATGGGAATTTTTCGACACTAAAACCAATCGTGTGCGCTTTTTCCTGTCCGGGAAACTCACGCCCAAAATTCGGCATCCCTTGCTTTGGAACCCGCCGGACCTGAAAGTCGCTGCTGAAAATGCCGTATCCGGGTATCGGATTCCGTCGGCGTTTATCAGCCAAACCGATCCCTTGCCGAAAAATTATATCGGCATCACAGCCTACGATCATTCCGATCCGTTTGATCTCGATGCCATTGATATTTCGATCGCGGAATTTCTCAAACGCCACCCGCAGTTCAAAGCCAGCCGGGAAGAAGGCGCTGTTGAATTGCAAGGGAAAGTCAAAATTTCCGGAACGGTCATCGTTCCAAAATCGGCGCTGCTGATTGTGCAACCGGGAGCAGACGTCACGCTGGAGCCGGCTGCGAACATTCTGTGCTACGGAGGATTTCGATCCGTTGGGACGTCAGAGCGTCCCATCAAAATCCATGGCGATGGTTCCGGTCAGCCCTTCGGTGTGCTCGCCATTGTCAGGCCGAAGGAAAAAGTTTTGGTTAAGCATACTGAAATGAGGGATGGCGGGCAAGCGCAAGTCAACGCCATGCTGTTCACCGGCGGCTTTGCCGTGCACAACGGCGATCTGGAATTGGAGTCGAGCCAATTCATCGATATGCAGAGCGAAGACGGGGTCAACTTGAAGAACGGCCATATCGGTATGAAAGATTGTCTTTTCTCAAACAGCGCCAGCGACGGTATCGATATTGATTTCGGTGTCGGAGAGATTCGCAATTGCACATTTATCAACTCACGCGGCGACGCGCTGGATTTGTCCGGCAGTCGTGTGCTGATCGCTGACTGCTGGTTTGAAAACATCGCGGACAAAGGCGTCAGCGTCGGTGAAAACTCACACCCAATTTTGGTGAACAATGTTTTTCAAAAATGCGCAATTGGGTTTTCCACCAAGGATTTGTCTAAGGCCCGTGTGGCCCATTGTACTTTTGTCAACAACAATCTGGCTATCGAAGCTAAGCGCAAGAAGCCTTTTTTTGGCGGCGGATCAGCAGAAGTGGTGAACTCCGTATTTTCAGGAAACCAGCGGCTTCTTTCGGAAGACTATTTCTCATCAGGTTTGGTTTCTGTGTCGCATTCTCTGGTAGACGTGGCGGTGGATTGGCCCACCTGTAAAACAACCGGGATTCGTTTCGTGGATACTGAAAACGGGGATTACTCTGTGGATCCGCATTCGATCATGGGCAACGGCTTTAAGCTGGTGGAACCGGAATGGCTTCAATCTAGTGAATTTAATAACGGCGTGCATCAGCCGGGTGTTTTCGGATCGGGACACACAAAAAAGATTGAGAGCAGCGAAAATAACCTCTTTAAATGACAGCGCAGTGTAATGACTGCTGATGATTGCGCTAATCTCTGCAACAATCATAACCTGACGCAAACGAGACGTTTGCGCTACGAAGAAACAGATGAAACAGATTGACTACGATATCCACGGTTTGGTTGGAATCCGGCTTCTCAACCCGACTGAAAGCGACGCTGCGGCAGTCGACAAGCAGCTCGGTCCCATGCGCGCTGTTTTATCGCGTGAGCCGGATATCGTCATCCGTTTTGAAAGACATCTTTTGCTGCCGGATTTACGCTATCTCGGGCTGTATACTGGATTCACTGACAACGGTTATTACATCTTAAAAAGCAGTAAAGCCCCGGCAAAAGTCCGTATTCCGTTTGACGAAATCGGGTGCGACCGGTGTGAAATCGTCTGCGAAAGCGGCCTGCGTTCGGTGCCGCTGCTGATCGCTATTTTGAATGTGACGCTTTTGAAAAAAGAATGCGTGCCGCTGCATGCCTCGGCTTTTGTTTATGAGGGACACGGCATTCTGGTCACCGGCTGGTCAAAAGGAGGCAAGACCGAGGCCATGCTTTCGTTCACCCATCACGGCGCCGAATATATCGGAGACGAATGGGTGATTCTTTCCGGCGACGGCGAACAAATGTACGGCCTGCCGGAACCGGTCACTGTTTGGGATTGGCACATGGAATACCTGCCGGAATGTCGCACAAAAGTCAGCGCCAACAAATCCCGTATTATCAAAGGCGTCCGTTTTCTCGAAAGAATCCACAACGCGACGCAGAGAAGTTTTCTCAAGAAATCTTTTGCAATCAAAATGTTAAAAGAGGCGCTTCCGGCGTTGAAGCGTCAGATGAATGTGAACATCCCTCCGCAAAAGCTGTTTGGCAGCAGAATGAACGGCCTGATGGCGAAATGTGAGCGCGTTTTTTTTATTATGAGCCACGAATCTGCCGACATTACTATTGAGCCGGACGAGGCGTCACAAATTGCAGAGCGGATGATTTCATCTATTGAGTACGAGCAACTGCCCATCAAAGAGCATTATTTGAGTTACAAGTTTGCGTTTCCGAATCTGATCAACCCATTTTTAGAGCAGGCCCGCGAGCGCCAGTATCAGCTTTTGAGCAGCGCATTGGCTGGGAAGGATGCTTATTTCGTGCGGCATCCCTACCCGGTTTCCTTGCCGGAGCTGTATGAGAAAATGAAAACCGTACTGTGAAAAATCGGCAAGGCGCAGCCGAACTAAAGATATGAGACAGGATAAATAAGATTGATAAGATAAAATAGTTCTGCTGGGTTCTTAATCCGTTGGAGATGATTTCCAACGGATGAAAAACTTTTTCACTTTTCCAATGTTTGGCGTCTTGATTGTAGAGGCCTGGGCAAAAAGACTTTTATCTTAGCGAAGGCGTCACTTCGACAAGCTCAGTGCAGGCTCTCGCCGAGCGGATTTTCTACCAAATTTGTTCTCGAAGGCCCTCGGCGGGGACGCCTTTGGGCAAGTGAGTTTGGACGGTCGCAACCAAATAATTGATTCAGCCACGGATGCGACATCCGGTAGTTGCCGGAAACACGGATAAAATGAATTTTGAATATGCAGAACCGCCCCGAACTAACGATTCGGGGCTACGAGAAGACACCCCCGACATCCGTCGGGGTTATAGAGGCGATTTCAATCGTCTTTCATCTCGCAGCCTGATGCTTCAGCTTCAGGCGGACTTGCAGCTTGGGTGTTCATGAACAAAATCCGTGTTTCATCAGTGTGAATCCGTGGCTAAAATAGTCTTAAAGGAGAACGAATGATCATCAGAAGTAAAGCCCCTTTGCGTATCAGTTTTGGCGGCGGCGGCACCGATATCAAGCCTTACATGGATGAGCATGGTGGTGTGGTGTTGAGCGCCACTATCGACAAATACGCCTATGGCTCGCTCAGACTGCGTGAGGATAGAAACGTCAATGTACAATCTCTGGATTATGACATCGTTGCCAAATACAACTTAGATGGGGAGATGACTTATGACGGTGAGCTGGATTTGGTAAAGGCTGCGATAAAGAACATGAACAACGGTTTCGACCGTGGATTGGATTTTTTTATCCACAGCGATGCGCCTCCGGGCTCCGGGTTGGGATCCTCTTCAACAATGGTCGTCGCGCTGATCGGCCTGATAAAGCATTTACAGCGCTTGCCGTTGACCAATTATGAGATAGCGGATCTGGCTTACAAAATCGAAAGGCTGGATTTGGGGATCAAAGGCGGGATGCAAGATCAATACGCCGCGGTTTTTGGAGGGTTTAATTTCATCGAGTTTGGGAAAAACGCTATCATCGTGAATCCTCTGCGCGTGCCGGCGGAAGTCATCAACGAACTTGAATATTGTTTGCTATTGTGTTATACTGGAAAAACGCGTTTATCCGCTAATATTATAAACACTCAGATCGATAACTATAAAAATAAGCAAACGAACGTTTTGCGAGCGATGGAAGAGCTGAAAAAAATTACGGTCGCTTTGAAGAACGCCTTGCTTCAAGGTTCGCTTACGGATTTTGGCCATTTATTGCATGAAGCCTGGATGAATAAAATGCAGATGGCCAAACAGATCACCACGTCGAATATCGACCGGCTTTATCAAACTGCGCGGCAGCACGGCGCGCTGGGCGGGAAGATTCTCGGCGCCGGCGGCGGCGGCTATTTGCTCCTTTTTTGTGAGTTCGACAAAAAACACATTGTTGCAGAAAAATTGGAGCAGTTAGGGGGGCAGATCGTTGAATTTACATTTGATTATCATGGACTGCAAACCTGGGAGGTACAAACGTGAGTGTAAGTGTAAAGGAAAAGGATTATTCCGCTATTTTTACAGAGACTCTTGCCGCGAGCATTCAAGTTAAACAGAGAGTTCTTGCAGAGACCGTCCCGGTATTAAATGAGATTGTGAACTTACTCCGACGCAGCTTAGCCCAGGGCAACAAGATTATGCTTTGCGGTAATGGCGGCAGTGCGGCGGACTCCCAGCACATTGCTGCAGAATTGGTCAGCAAGTTCAATTCAGACAGGAGGGCTTTGCCTGCCATCGCGCTCACAACCGATACCTCGATCTTAACGTCCATCGCAAACGATTACGGTTATGACCTGGTTTTCGCGCGTCAGATTGAAGCGTTGGGCCAAGCGGGCGACGTCGTCATCGGACTCAGCACCAGCGGACACTCACCGAACATACTGAAGGCCATGAGTATGGCTAAAGAAAAAGGGCTTTCGACTGTTGCGTTAACCGGAATGAGCGGCGGAAAACTCAAGGACTGTGTTGATATCTGTTACCGGGTCCCGTCGGACAGCACACCGAGAATTCAAGAAGTCCATATCACCGTGGCTCATGCCTTTTGCGACATTCTTGAAAAAGAGCTCGGCTAAATCCTGCGCACCCCTCTCAGAAAATCAGCCGCGCCATGCAACATCGAGAACATATCAAAATCGCCATTTCCCTTTCGTTGTCGGTACTAATTATTTTAGTATCAGCGCGTATGATTTGGAAGATACCTAAGCCATTGTTTCTATTGATAGCAGGTGTCTTTTTTTTCTTGTCAGCGATCTTTTGGCTCATACGCTGGAATTGCAAGGTCGAGACGCCGCACCTGGCGTTGTTGATTGCTCTTTGGCTTGTTTTGACGTCCGCTTTTTTAGCAGGGGTTTATCATCTGGATAGGGCCGGTTGGAATTGGTTTCTGATCACCGGGCTTGACGTGACCATAGCGGAGAATTATCCCGAGTTGATCGATTTGTCGCCGGAAGAGTTTGTCTCCCGTTTTGCAATGTTTTCTTTAGATGAGCTCGACTCGAACGTGATTATGCTTACAAATGGCGGATATGATTTTAACCAAACTGTTATTGTGCCCAAAGGGGCGCTGTTGATGATTGAGCCGGGAACGACTCTTCGCTTCGGCCCCGGTTGTTCCTTGATTTCTTACAGTCCAATCATTGCTCGCGGCACAATCCGTAATCCGGTTACATTTCGCGCACAAAGCCGACTGTTCAAATGGGGTGTTGTCGGTGTGGTGCAAGCGGGCAAGTCCATTTTTGAATATGTTTTTTTCGAAAACGCCAGGCAGGCTCTGGTGAACGGCGTCGATTTTTTTGCTGGGCTGTCCATTATCGAATCGCAAGTCGAAATCACCCATTGTCAATTCACGGATATGTACGGCAAAGATGCTGTGAATGTACGTTACGGCAACACTTTGATGAAAAATAATGTTTTCAAAAATGCTTACAAGGACGGGGTTGATCTCGATGGCGGCTCCGGCGAGATCAGTCACAACTTATTTATAAACTGCCAGGATGAAGGCATTGATCTGAGCGAGAATTTCAACATTCTGGTTTTTGAAAACAAGATATTCGATAAAAAAGGCGGTCGTATCGGCGCGGAAAACAATCTCGAAGAAATCATCTCGTTAAATACATTGGATTTTTTAAAAAACTGACTTTTTTGGCAGGGACGTATGAAGATTCTTTATATGACACCATCATTTCAGCATCCTTTGGTACGGGGACCACACCGGCATTATCATTTTATTCGCGAGCTGTCAAAGCGGCACGACATCACGTTGCTGACTCTTTCGAGAGCGAACATTACTCCCGAGGCGATGTCGGAAATGCAGTCCTATACCGATAATATTATTACGTTTGATGTTAACGGCGCCTCTCAGGTCGGTCGCACCGCAAGCCAGATCCCTTTAATCGGCTCTCATGTAAAAGAAAGTTTAAAACTCCGTGATGGCGTCGATAAAATGAAAAAAGCCTTTTTGGAATTGGTCAACAAAAATTCATATGATCTGGTGTTGTTTCACGGCAAGTCTCTTTTCCCGGTGATCGAGGATTGGAATGAGCTGCCTATCGTGGCGGATTTTTGCGACGCCACCTCCATGAGGATACGTTCGCGCATGCAGCACGTGGCGCTGCTCAAACGCTCCTTGTTGTTCTTTCGTTATATGAAACTCAGAAATATCGAAAAAAAGCTTATCAAGAAAACACCGCATGTTGCTTTTATTTCCCACCGGGATCGTAAAGCCGTCACTGGTGTCAACGGTGAGTCGACAATCCTTCCCATCGGCGTGGATTTCGAGTTTTGGCAGCGCAGAACAGAAGACTATCGCCCAAACTGTGTTATTTTCACCGGGGTGATGGACTATGGTCCGAATCATGACGCTGCGATGCGCCTTATCGAGAACATTCTGCCCCGGCTGCGAAAGAGAGTGTCTGATCCGGGAATCCTTATTGTGGGACGCAACCCACGGCCTGAGCTTAAACGCACAGCAGAAAAAAATCCGGAAGTCACCGTCACCGGGTTTGTCGACGATATGCGCCTTTATTTAGAAAAGGCGGCGGTCTTTGCCGCGCCTTTGTTATGGGGCTCCGGGATACAGAATAAAGTGCTGGAGTCTATGGCGATGGCAGTCCCGGTTGTGACAAATAACATGGTAGCAGAGGGACTTTACATAGACAGTTATGGGGCGCCACCTGTTTATCAAGCCGAAAGCGATGAAGACTTCGCTGCCGGGTTGGCGCATATCTTGAAAAATAGACAGGAACGCACCCGCTTGGCAATGGAGAGCCGTGCATTTGTTGAAAATCATTTTAATTGGTCGCAAAGCGCCCGGATTCTTGAAAGCATGTGTGAGAAAGCGGTTCACGCGGCTGTGGAGGTTTAAATTGGAGGAGTTCAATGAGTCAAATATTGATACCGGCAACTAAAGAAGAAAAGCAAGCGACCGATTCTCCTGGTGCGCCTTGGGGTCTCAAGCGTATTTTAACCGAGGGCGCTCACGCATGGAATGTCTCAGAGGGAACGATGCTCCTCATTATGTTGGTTCCGGCGTTTATATTGTTAGCCGGTGTGGTAAGTGGGTTGATGGGTAAGGAAACGTATAAATGGTTTACCGGCGAGGATCGTTTTGCAGAAAATTTGCAAGTGTTACTCTGGCTGACGAGCTTGACGCTCAGTCTGATGGTGGTCACGAGAAAGTTCCGGCAAGGCGAAACGACGATGGCGGTACTCTATTTAGTGCTCAGCGTCGGCCTGATTTTTATCATCGGCGAAGAAGTGAGCTGGGGTCAAAGGATCTTTGGCTGGGTGACCCCGGAATCTATGAAGGAGATCAATAAGCAGGACGAGACCAATATTCATAATATTCACGGAGTCGGCACGACTTTTAAGTGGTTACATTTGCTCATTGGCGCTTACGGCACATGGGCGCCTTTGATTTTGATGGGCTCGAATATTCAGAAACGGGTTCGGTTCGATCTTTCGATGCTGATACCGCACTTTACTCTTGTGCCATTTTTCGCAGTTCCATTTGTTTGGCGGCTCTATCGAAATTTATTCGAAGCGCCCAAGAAGTATTACTTCGCGATTTCGGAATTCTCTGAGGTCGTAGAGATTGCTTTGGCGGCCGGGTTCACATTTTTCCTGCTTTTTCAAGTGCGACGCTTGCGTCTTGGGGAAAAACTAAGCGGGAGCACGAATAACAAGGAAGGCGGCTTCCTGCACATTTGACCTTATCTTTAAGTTTGCCATTAGGAGTCTTTTATGGTTAATATTGAAAAACCTATTATCATCGTCGGCACGGGCCGGTGTGGTTCAACCATGTTGCATAGGATTTTTGCGCGTCACTCTGATCTCGCCTGGTTGTCCACCTTTAACGAAGTCTTCCCAACGCAGCATTGGTTGTCTACTTTTTCAAATTTATACAGGAAGAATTTTTCTCAGAAATTCAAACATCAGTCGTTTTTCCCCAAGCCGTTCGAATCGTATAAGTTTTGGGAGCACTATTGTCCCGGTTTCAGCCGGCGTGACAAGCCGCAAACCGCCGCGGATGTCCCGGAACAGGCCATCGAGCCGGTTCGTCAAGCCGTTGCCAACGTTGTCAAATACCAGAATAAAAAGAGATTTCTGATCAAGGTCACCGGCTGGTCGCGAATCGCCTATTTCGATCGCATTTTCCCGGACGCAGTGTTTATTTTTCTGAGACGGGAATACCGTTCCGTGGTCAGCTCCTGGGTCCAGGCGGGCTGGTTAGATGTGACCACCGGTCTGGATAGCCGCAAATGGCAATGGGGTGACGTCCCTTCTAACTATCGGGAAACCTGGCGAGATTTAGGGGGGACGCCGATTCTTTCCGCGGCTGTAAAAATTCAATTGGATATGGACGACATTCAAAAAAATGTCGCGCAATTCCCTGACAGATGTCACGAGATGCACTACGAAGACTTGATTACTGAGCCGACGAAACATCTGAAACAGGCTCTGGATTTCTGCGGCTTGCAGTGGAACCAGGAATTCGACGCGTTTATTAACGCGATGACTTTTTATAATCCGGTCAATAAATGGAAGAAATATTTATCCGACAAGGAAGGCGACCTTATTCTCGAATTCTTTAACCGGGTTGAGAACGGGTCAATGTCTCACAACCCGCAACAGGCCGTTCCTCAGGTATAAATGCCCCACGGCCAAGTTTGAACTCAACAAAACTATCGGTGCAAACAGAAGTTTTGACTACCCAATCCTCTCACACGGTCAAAGCGGGGAGTACCGTTGAAAACATCTTCCGGGAGCTGAATTCGGCTAAGATCGACTACTGTTTATTACGCGGTTTCGAGGAGTTGTTTACCACAACCGGCTTTCTTGAAATTGATCTCCTGGTCAAGACAGACCATCTGCAACAGTTTTCCCGCGTCGTCGCACAATTAGGTTTTGCGCCGCTCCCCTCTTGGGGGCATGCTCCACACTCGTTTTTTGTGGCGTTTGATAAAGAACGCAGTGATTGGATAAAACTCGATGTTGTCACGGCTCTGAGTTATGGCACACCTGTCCGTCGATTTCGTTTTCATGTGCTCGAGAAGTGTTTACAGCAGAAGTTAAACAGCCAAGACATCGCCAGGTTGGCGCCGGAGCACGAATTCATAACCTTGCTGCTGCATTGTCTTTTGGACAAAGAGACGATTCGTCAGGCTCACCGGAACAGGCTGCGCGAATTGCTGACCATAATAAGCACAGATAAACGGAAACGGAAACGTATGCCAAAGCTCATCCGGAGTTCTTTCTTTTCCATCTACAATTGGGATGAGATCTGCATTGTGATCGAACAGGAAGACTGGCAAGTCTTCCTTGACAAACGTTCCGCTCTCCGCAGGCGATTCTTTCTTCAGCAACCGTTTTCGAGCCTTTACCGCGATGTCTCCGCCCGACTTGTTCGCCGGCTGCGGCCTGTTTTTTTTGCGTTGCGGCGCAGGGGGGACGCCGTAGCCTTACTCGCGCCCGATGGTGCGGGAAAGTCGACCCTGGCCGGCGAACTTGTCAAAGACCGTATGCTCAAAGCCCGCTTAGTCTATATGGGAGGCAATATTGCTGCTCGAAATATCGGCTTGCCGACCACGCGCTGGCTGCATCGTCGGGTCAAAGCGCTCAATGGCAAGGCCAGCCGAAGTCCTGTCGGGATGTTATGGAAAGGACTCAACTTTGGCAACAAACTGCTCGAACAGTGGTTCAGATCGTGTACCGCGCACTATTATTTACTGCGCGGCAGAACCGTCATTTTCGATCGCTACATTTACGATTCCTGGGTTCATAAAAAGAAGAACGGTTTATTGAAACGGATTCGAAGGTTTTTGTTCGAAGCTGGCTTGCCGAAACCGGGGCTGGTGATTTTTTTAGATGCGCCCGGTGAAGTTCTTTTCCGCAGGAAAGGCGAGCATACGCCGGAATGGCTGGAACAACAGCGACAATCCTACCTCAGCTTGAGAGAACGTATTCCCAACATGAAAATCGTCGATGCAGACCGGCCGTCTGATTCGGTGAAAAGCGAAGCGATCGCTGCGATTTGGGAACATCATGGACGACGATTGAACCAGAAAGGACCATGGAAGCTCTCGTAGAAAAGCCCTCCAAATCGAAAAAAGCCCAAAAAGACGATACCACAAATCAGCAAATCCGAGGCTCCAGCCTGCTGCTTTCAGGCCGGTTTCTTTCTGTTGGGTTGAATTTTGTCTCCCAGGTTTTGATGGTACGCTATTTGTCCCTCACCGATTTTGGGGCTTACTCCTATGCACTGTCGGTCGTGGCCTTTTTCCACGGCTTGTCCTCTCTCGGCTTGAGAAGGGGAATTACCCGTTTTATTCCCATTTACCAAGAGCACGATGAATATGAAAAGCTGACCGGAACGCTCATTTTAACGTTAGGAACGATCGCGATCACGGCGGTTGTGATTGTCGGCGCCATTCATCTCTGGCCCGAACAGATCGCGCGTTTGGTTAAAGATAAGAACCAGCCTGTGAATCTGCTCTTAATTCTGATTTTTATGGTGCCTGTCGAGGCGCTCGATGGTTTACTCATCTCTCTCTTTGCTTGCTTTGCCAGCCCAAAAGCCATTTTCTTGCGCAAATTTATCATCGCTCCGGGACTCAAATTGAGCGTCGTGGTGCTGCTTATTTTACTCAAAAGCAGTGTGATCTTTTTAGCCTATGGCTATTTGCTCGTCAATGCATTGGGCGTGATCTTCTTTATCTGGGTGTTGATCCGGATTTTACTCAAACGCGGCGTGTGGCGACGCTTGAGTTTGAAAACCATGTCTGTGCCGGCGAAAGAAATATTCTCCTTCGCCATACCCTTGCTGACCTCGGACTTGGTCACCATCGTGATGCATTCTGCAGATACTATGTTTCTGGGATATTTTCACGACACAACGCAAGTCGCGGCTTTTCGCGCAATTTTACCTGCGGCGCACCTCAACAAAATACCGATGATGAGCTTTGCGATTCTCTATACACCCTTAACAGCGCGGCTTTTTGCAAAACATGATTTTAAAGGTATTAACGATCTTTATTGGCGCACGGCGATTTGGATGTCGGTCTTGTCGTTTCCCGTTTTTGCCTTGACGTTTTCGCTGGCAAAACCGTTGACGGTTCTGCTCTATGGCGCACGATATGAGTCTTCGTGGCTTTACATGCAGCTCTTTGCGTTCGGTTACTACTTTAATGTGGCGTTGGGATTTAACGGACTGACCTTGAAAGTGCTCGGTAAGATACGGTATGTCGTCCTTCTTAATATCGGGGCTGCGTTGTGCAATCTCATCTTAGCGTTGCTTCTGATTCCGAAATACGGGGCGTTGGGCGCCGCGATTGCCACGACCAGCGCGATGATCATACACAATATATTCAAACAAGTCGGGTTACGTTTCGCCGCCGATCTGCGCATTTTCGAGTGGAAATATTTTTCTTTTTACCTGTTTATCATTGCCGGTGCAGCCGGGCTCTTCTTGATGCAGTTATTCATACAAAATATTTACGTGTTGCTTTTGTTTGCAGCTATATTATCTGTGGTGCTTTTTATGGTTTCCAGGGATAAACTGAAAGTAGAGGAAACCTTCCCGGAACTTTTAAAAATTCCTGGGATTCGGTCGATTTTTAAAATAGGCGGACCAAAAATAAAATAAACGCATGAAGTTGGAGTGCAAAGCTTTAGCTTTGCAATGATAAATCATTGCACTCCGCTTCAGACGT
>JBHHWX010000024.1:0-23482 GCA_046756745.1 bacterium
TCCCAAACGAATTCGAATTCTCCTCATCGAGGACAATAAATTTGATGAGATGGCCTTTGAGCGTCTTGTTCACGAACAAGACCTGGGTTATGACTATAAAGTCGCAAACTGTATCGCCGTCGCCAAAGAACTTCTGACCGCGGCTACTTTCGACGTTATCATTTCAGATTATTATCTCGGCGATGGCACCTTATTTGATATACTCAACTTGATTGTGGATACCCCGGTCATTGTCACTACCGGAGCGGGCAGTCAGGATGTGGCCATTAAGGCCATGAAAGAAGGCGCTTATGATTATCTCATCAAGGATATCGACCGCGCTTATCTCACCGTCCTCCCGGTTACAGTCGAGAATGCAATCCGGCACAAACAGGCAGAAGAGAAGTCCCGAATGCTTTCGCATGCTCTTATGAGTATCAACGACAGCATCTACATTACAGACATGAATGACCGGGTTACGTTTGTGAATAAGGCCTTCTGCCTAACCTACGGTTATCAGGAGCATGAGATTCTTGGCAAAAGGAGCCAAATGCTCTGGTCAAACGATCAGGATATCAAAAAGATTCTCACCAAGATCGATCAATTCGGATGGAAGAGCGAATTAAGACACCGCCGTAAAGATGGCACGGAGTTTCCCATCTCATTGGCCCGCTCTATCATAAAAGACGAGAAGGCTCATGATGTGGCGGTCGTTGGCATTGCTCATGATATCACGGAGCATAAGCGCGCTGCCGAGGAGCTGCGCAATGCAAAAGAGGCAGCGGAAGCCGCAACCCGAGCTAAAACCGAGTTTCTGGCCAATATGAGCCATGAGATTTGCACTCCTCTGAATGCTATCATCGGCACCGCAGATCAGCTATCGGAAACCAAGTTGGATTCTGAACAGCGACGGTTTATAGATACGATTCAGAGGACATCGGATATTCTCTTGAGTTTGGTCGCGGATATTCTCGAGCTGTCAAATATCGAAGCTGGCAAAGTCGCACTTGAAGAAAGCCGTTTTCAGTTGCGAGAGCTTGTGACCCGGATCATAGAGGTATTTAATATCTCCGCTCAAAACAAAGGTTTGGAAATAATTTGTGAAATCGCCCCGGAAATTCCGGATACTCTGATGAGCGATCCAACCCGCTTGCGTCATATTCTCGTGAACTTAGTTGGCAATGCCGTCAAATTTACAGAAAGAGGCGAGATTCGGATCAAAGTCGAGGTTGCGGACAAAGAAGCCGGAGTTGGTGAACGGGACGGGAAATGCCGCCTACTTTTTTCAATTTCCGATACCGGAATCGGGATTCCACAAGAGAATCGCGCCCGTATTTTCGACAAATTTTCACAAGTGGACAATACAACAACACGACGATTTGGAGGCAGTGGATTAGGGTTAAGTATCTGTAAATCATTGGTCGAGCTTATGGGAGGCCGATTAGAATTCGAGAGTCAGGAAGGCGTTGGAAGTACATTTTATTTTGAATTGGAGTTGTCATACTTTGAGCCGATCCCCAAAAGAAATGAGAGTAAACATCCGAAGAGTGGGCTAACGTCTAATGGCCGAATTCTGCTGGTGGAAGATAATCCCGATAACCAGAATTTAGCGAGCAATATTTTAACAAAAGCCGGACATAGCGTGGTGATTGCCGAAACCGGTAAGGGGGCAGTTGAAGCGGTAACCGGTTCGGAATATGATCTGATTTTGATGGACATCCAAATGCCGGTTATGGATGGATTTACCGCGACGGAGAAAATCCGGGGTTTCGAGCGTCGCCATCAAAAAAACCGCATGCCAATTATTGCCTTGACCGCACATACCTTTCAGGGGTATCGTGAAAAATGCTTGCGGCATGATATGGATGACTATCTCACAAAACCATTCAAAAAGAATGATCTCTTAATGACGGTCGATAAATGGCTACATTTCGAATCTAAAGGCCCCGATTAGAATAATATTACAATACTCTCAAAATGACGAAGTTCTGCTTTAGAACGGTCGATATATTGAAGGATTCGATGCTGTAAATAAAAAATGGAGTGACCCATGTCTGAAAACAATATTGTTTATGTTGATTCCGATCTGGAAGATCTGATACCTGGTTTTATGGAAAACCGACATAAGGATGTCGAGAAAATCAATAACCTGCTTGCCGGTAATAATTTAGAAGAAATTCAACGGCTTGGACACAGTATGAAGGGGGCGGGCGGTGGTTATGGATTTGATGAGATTTCCGAGATCGGCAAGCAACTTGAAGCCGCCGCAAAAGATGGCAACAAAGATGTCATCGACCACTTGAACAATCTATTGAAACAGTACATTTCGAATGTGACGGTTGTCTATCAAGATGACGATTGAAATGCGATGCCGCCAATCGTATGTTCACGCCGCTGCTATCAAATCCGCACTGGTAACGGCGCCTTGTTGTTTCGTCCCGGGCGGGCAAGGAGCTCTTTTCGAAATATAAACGATCTGCAAGCAGACATCGTTTTCATCAAAAACATCGACAACCTCGTGCCCGATGCTTTGAAGGAAACGACCTACCCTTTAATAACATCATTGGTTTAAAATAGGAGGTTTAATATGCAAATCGAAGATCGCAAAGAAGGAGATGTTTTGGTTGCGAAGGTCTTGGACAACCGTCTCGACGCAAGAATCGCTGTGGAATTTAAAGAAAAAATGAAGGACTTCATCAACGGTGGGGCGAACAATATCGTTCTGAATTTGTCGGAGGTGGATTTCATCGACAGCAGTGGTTTAGGCGCCATCGTCTCCAGCCTGAAAGTGTTGGGCCGTAATGGCGATTTCGTCATCTCGGGGACTTCGGATACAGTCAGCACGATGTTCAAATTAACGCGTATGGACAAAGTCTTTCGCATGTTCAACTCCGAAGACGAAGCCATCGCCGCTCTAATGAATTGATTCCTTTATTTCTATTTCTGAAAGGGTAGGTTCATGACACCACGTCGCATTAAACTGGTTATCAAAAGCTCACTGGAAAATGTATCCATGATCGGATATGCCGTCAATAAAATATGTTCGCAGATTCCGCTGGATGAAGAAGAAAGTTACCAGACGGAGCTGTGCATTTGTGAGGCGTGTAATAATGTCATCAAACATGCCTATAAGAACAACCCGAATCACGATGTAGAAGTGGTGGTCTCGCTCTATGCTGACAAGATAGTATTTGATATTTGCGACTCGGGAGTCAAACTTAAAGAGAAACCGACGCCCACGCTGGATTTCAAACCGGACGATCTGGAACATTTGCCAGAAGGCGGTATGGGATTGTTTATCATGAAGAATCTCATGCATCAAGTTGATTATCGGGCGAAAAACGGCAAGAACATACTTACGCTAATAAAGTTCTTTTACCAGAAACAGAAAACGCCGCTGAATCAATCGCGCCTTTGATAGCATGGTTGAAGGTTGTTAGGATTATCACGTGGAGCGTTTCTTGCAATTGTAGGACTTGGAGTGGGGCTGTCTAAAACAGGGCCATGGAAATCAGGGCATTCTAACGGCGCGCACCGAGCAGCCGTTGCATAAGGAGACAGCAAATGAGTGCAGTCAAGGATGAAGTGGTAGAAGACGTCATCGTCTTGTCGGGTTCAAAATTTCGCAGCAAACAAAAAACAACCGTAAGAGATGGCCGTGAACGAAGTCTCCAATCCCCAGACCTGCAGCAGTCCATCAAGAACCATGTAAAATACTCCCTTGGCAAAAACTGGCCGGAAGCGACAGAAAAAGATATTTTCCGGGCGTTATCTCTCACTGTCCGCGAAAAGCTGATAGATGGTATGTTGGCAACCGAGGCGCGTTATCAAAAGAAAGATGCCAAACGCATTTATTATCTTTCCATGGAATTTCTTATGGGCCGGGCTCTCGGCAACAATCTGTTCAATCTCGGTCTCTTCGATTTGTGCCAAGACGCGTTAGCCAAACTTGGTTTTGATATCGATGAAATTCGCGACTGTGAGCAGGATGCGGCCCTGGGCAACGGCGGCCTGGGACGGCTGGCGGCCTGTTTTATCGATTCCATGGCGGCTCTCGGCATCCCCGGGTACGGCTACGGCATCAATTACGAATACGGTCTTTTCAAACAAAAAATCGACAACGGCTACCAGAAAGAGCTGCCCGACCATTGGCAGCGCGATACCACTCCCTGGCTTATCGAACGGCCGCAAGAGGCGTGCCTGGTACCGCTCTACGGGTGCATCGTCGAAGATGTGGATATCAACGGTCAATACAATCCCATGTGGATGGATTGGAAAGTGCTTTACGGCGTCCCGTACGATATGCCCATCGTCGGCTACAACGGCAAAACCGTTAACTTCCTGCGCCTGTATTCGGCGAAAGCCTCCGACGAGTTCGACATGCAAATATTCAACACCGGAGACTATCTGAAGGCCGTAAAGCAAAAAATGGCCACCGAAACCGTCGCCAAAGTTCTGTATCCGGCAGACGATGTGGAGGCGGGTAGAGAGTTACGCCTGGTTCAAGAGTACTTTCTGGTGGCCTGCTCAGTGAGGGACATTGTGAACCGACACCTCAAAACACACAAAAGTATCAATGGGTTTTCTTCTAAAGTCGCTATTCAACTGAACGATACCCACCCGGCCCTGACCGTTGCGGAGCTGATGCGCTTGTTGATAGATGAGCATGATCTTTCCTGGAAAAAGGCCTGGGAAACCACGGTCGCGACTCTGGGTTACACAAACCATACGCTGCTGCCTGAAGCGCTGGAAAAATGGTCCGTGTCGCTGTTAGAAAAAGTCTTGCCCCGCCACCTGCAGATCATCTATGAGATCAACCACCGCTTCATGACGCATGTGGCCTCTGTTTGGCCCGGCGACCTGGATCGTCTCAAACGCATGTCGATCATCGAAGAGGACGGCGAAAGAAAAGTGCGAATGGCGTATCTTTCGATCATAGGCAGTCATTCGGTCAATGGCGTGGCCGAGCTGCATTCAGAGCTGGTCAAAAGCCAGCTCGTACCGGATTTCTACGAGCTCTGGCCGGAAAAATTCAATAACAAAACCAACGGCGTCACCCAGCGTCGCTGGCTGCTCAAAGCTAATCCGCCTCTCTCTCGCTTAATCACCGATACAATTGGCGACGGCTGGATTACGGATCTGTATGAACTGAAGAAGCTCGAACCGTTTGCCGGCAAGAGAGATTTTCAAAGAAAATTTATCGATATCAGGCAACAGAACAAAAAGAGGTTGGCCGATATCATCAAGAAAACCGCCCGGGTTGAAGTGGATCCGAGCACGTTGTTTGATGTGCAGATCAAACGCATCCATGAATACAAACGCCAGTTGCTCAGCGTCATGCAGATCATCCACCAGTATTACCGTATTGTGGAGGACAGCGAGAAACCGGCCGTGGCGCGCACCTACATCTTCGCCGGCAAAGCAGCCCCCGGCTATGACATGGCGAAATTGATTATCAAATTGATCAACAGCGTAGCTGAAATCATCAACAACGATCCGCGTGTGGACAGCCGGATCAAAGTGGTTTTTATTCCGGACTACCGGGTGTCCTTAGCTGAAAAAATCTTTCCGGCCGCCGATCTGAGCGAACAGATTTCCACCGCCGGCAAAGAGGCCTCCGGAACCGGCAACATGAAATTTGCGTTGAACGGAGCTTTGACCATCGGGACATGGGACGGCGCAAACATAGAGATCGGCCAGGAAGTCGGCGCCGACAACATCTACATCTTCGGATTGAAAGCCAACGAAGTTGCAGATCTCCAGCAAAATGGCGGCTACAACCCGTGGGACGACTACCACAGCAATCCGCATGTCGCGCGAGTGATGGCGAGCCTGGCTTCGGATCAATTCTGTCCGGAAGAACCGGGTCTGTTCAAACCTATTTATGACAATATTATGCACGCGGGTGATGAATATTTCCACTTGGCGGATTTGGCTTCGTACATCGAGGCGCAAGCGCTCGTGACTCGAGATTATCTCAAACCGTCGCTATGGGCCAAAAAGGCGATCTTGAACGTGGCCCGGTCCGGCAAGTTTTCCAGCGACCGCACCATCGCTGAATATGCTAATGAAATTTGGAAGATCAAGCCGGTGTTGTAGAAAAATGCTCCAACACGGTCTGTGACCGTGTTTTGAGATTAAGCCGTTTATTCTTTGATTAACTTAGACTTACAATGACACCATTACAAACGGTGTCGGATCAGTGCGACCGTACCGTCGCCGAACATGCCAAGGATATTAGGGATGTGAAAACCGCTATTTGAGAAGATTCGGAAGTCAACAGAATGTCCGATGGTGAAACACAAACCCAACAAAATTATCAAATCCGAAGAGGGGCTCCTATGCCCTTAGGAGCGACGATCTCACGAGACGGTATTAATTTCGCCATTTATTCACGCCAGGCTGAATCGGTCACCCTGGTGCTCTTTGCCAAGACGGGTCATGAAATCGCTCAAGAGATTCGGTTAAATCCACGGATAAATCGTACCGGGAATGTCTGGCATGTCTTTCTAAAAAAATTGGAGCCGGGAGTTCGTTACGGCTATCGTGTGGAACAGCCATCCGTTGAAGGTGACCCGGCTCGCAACGCACGATCTTCGATCCTTTTGATGGATCCCTATGCGAAAGTATTTTCCGGGGTTTCTTCGTGGGGGACACCGCCGGAGCGGTTCGACGTATCGAGAGCCGGTAATGGTTGCATAAGCTCGCTGATTATAGACGATGAGTTTGACTGGGGTGACGATCAACCTCTCACCACACCTCTGGCTGATACGGTGATCTACGAGCTCCACCTGCGCGGTTACACACGCGACCCCTCTTCCGGGGTCACACATCCGGGAACCTTTTTGGGCTTGATGGAAAAAATTCCGTACTTGAAAGATCTGGGAGTCACAGCGGTGGAATTGCTGCCGATCAATGAATTTGATGAGATCGAAAATAAGCGTGTTAATCCGGATTCCGGCAAGCCGCTTCTGAATTATTGGGGGTACAGCTCCATCGGATTTTTTGCGCCCAAGGCGTCGTATGCTTTTCAAAGCCAAAATGGCGGTCAAGCACGCGAGTTC
The DNA here is from genome assembly GCA_046756745.1 of bacterium. Taxonomy (GTDB): domain Bacteria; phylum Zhuqueibacterota; class Zhuqueibacteria; order Oceanimicrobiales; family Oceanimicrobiaceae; genus JBHHWX01. The sequence goes on from JBHHWX010000024.1 coordinate 7,044, forward strand.
AAATTGTTGGTCAAATCGTTGCATAAGGCCGGTATTGAAGTCATCCTCGATATGGTGTTCAACCATACGGCTGAAGGGAATGAATTAGGACCAACCTATTCTTTCAAGGGTCTGGATAACTCAACCTATTATATGTTGGAGCCGGGCACGGGCGCTTACCGGAATTACTCCGGCTGCGGCAATACCATGAACTGCAACCACCCTGTGGTGCGTGATATGATTTTAGATACATTACGATACTGGGTGACTGAAATGCATGTGGACGGCTTCCGGTTCGATTTGGCTTCGATTCTGGGACGGGGGCAAAACGGCGAAGAGTTGGCCAATCCTCCTGTTCTGGAACGCATCGCGCACGATCCGGTATTGGCCAACACCAAACTTATCGCCGAAGCTTGGGATGCCGCCGGCTTGTATCAAGTGGGCAGTTTCCCGGCTTGGGGCAGATGGGCAGAGATGAATGGCAAATTTCGAGATGACGTCCGTCGCTTTATCAAAGGCGACCCCGGAATGGTTCCGGCCTTGGCTTCGAGATTGCTGGGCAGCCCTGATTTGTACCAACATAGCGGCCGGGCTCCGTATCATAGTATCAATTTCATCACTTGCCATGACGGGTTCACCTTGAATGATCTGGTTTCCTACAACGAAAAGCACAATTTGCTGAATGGTGAAAACAACGCAGATGGCAGTTGTGAAAATCTGAGTTGGAATTGCGGCGCCGAAGGCGCAACCGATTCTGTCGAAATCAACCGATTGCGATCTCGCCAGATTAAAAATTTTGCAACCCTTCTTTTGCTGTCTCACGGCGTCCCTTTTATGTGCGCCGGCGACGAATTTGGCAGGACCCAATTGGGCAACAATAATGCGTACTGCCAGGATAATGAAATCAGTTGGGTGAATTGGCAGCAACGCGAGACCCATGCAGGTTTATTTCGCTTCTTTCGTCAATTGATTCAATTTCGAAAGAGCGCCCGTTTGCTGCGACCGCAGGAATTTGCGGGCAGCGGAAAAGGCCGCCATCCAAAAGTCGCTTGGCATGGGGTGCGGATCGGTCAACCGGATTGGTCGCATGAATCCCGGACATTAGCCATGCATGTTTCAGATGTCAGTTTTCATCGAAAGGGAGAATTTTCGGATGTCTATCTCATTGCAAATGCTCATTGGGAAGAGCATCTCTTTGAGCTGCCGAGTCCGTGGGCAGGGGATTCTTGGTTGCGAAAAGTCGATACGAGTGATGACTCACCGCAAGATATTTATGAGCGAGGTAAGGAAATCATGGTCACGAATCAGCGAGCGTATCACGCTAGGCCGCGTTCCATCGTCGTGCTCGTCGCCTTGGCTCCTATATAAAGTAGAGCACATCGCAGTTTAGAAACAGCCAAGAAATGACGATAGAAGGATGTATTTATCGAGTGAACCGGCAAAACATTTTTGGGCAAGACTATTACTGGAGACGTAGTGAAAAGGTTAGGAGCCTTGCATGGGTGAGCGAGAAGAGCTGCTGGACATTTTCTTGACCGAGTGTAAAGAATACATCGACCTTCTTGATGAAAAGATCGTGAAGCTGGAAACCGATCCCGACGATCGCCCGCTGTTGGATGAAATCTTTCGCGCCTTTCATACCATGAAAGGCAATGCCGGCATCGTCGGCATGGATCGCTTTGGGACTTTAGCTCATATTACCGAGGAAGTCTTGGCGGAGATCCGCGATGGCAAACGCGAGATCAACTCCGAGGTGATCAATTTCCTCTTGGACTCGTTAGATCAGTTGAAAATTCTGCACGGTAAGATTTCGGAAACCGGCAACGACGCATTTGATCTTGACGACGCGCCTGTACGTTCAGAGGAGAACAAGTCACCGGCGCCTCTGTCTCAAAAAGCCATTGAAACTGAGCAAGACCTGAAGCCGACGAGGAAAAAATCATCAACCGGGCCGGCAAAAACGAAGAAGCCGGTAGGGCGTAAAACGCCGGCTGCGCCCCAAGCCGCAGCAGAAGCAAACGGAGATCAGACGGCGAGCTCAAAAGGCGTTGACAGGGAGTCCGCCGAATCGAAAACGCAAGCCAGAAAGAAAAAATCGACTACCAGTGTCTCTGACCCGCTCCTTCCAAAAGCAGCCGATACAAAACCGACAGATGTAAGTGGGCAATGGAACAAAAACGAATCTTCGATCCGGGTCGATGTCTCGGTGCTCGATAAGCTGATGAACAGCGTTGGCGAGCTGGTGCTGGCCCGCAATCAAATTATGCAATGTGCCTCCAGCTTTGATAGTGGGATGCAGGCGGCTTGCCAACGCTTGAATATGTGCACCAGCGAGCTGCAAGAAGGCGTCATGAAAACCAGAATGCAGCCCATCAGCATTGTGTTTAGCCGCTTCCCAAGACTGGTGCGCGACCTCACTCGCTCGACCCACAAAAAGGTGACTCTGAAGCTGGAGGGGGAGGAAACCGAGCTCGACAAAACCATCATTGAAAACATCCGCGACCCGTTGACCCATCTGGTTCGCAACGCCATTGACCACGGTATCGAGGATGAAGCGACGCGGTCGCGGGCAGGCAAAGATGTGTGGGGTTCGCTTAGTCTGCGCGCCTATCACGAGGGTGGGCAGGTTAACCTCGAGATCCGCGACGACGGCGCCGGCATCGACCCGGACCAACTGCGGGAAAAAGCGGTGGCAAAAGGGCTGCTGACTTTACAGCAGGCGGAAGCTCTTTCCGTGCGTGACGCCTACAATTTAATCTTTCGTCCGGGATTTTCCACCTCGGAGAAAGTGACCAGCATCTCAGGCCGCGGCGTCGGTATGGATGTGGTCAAAACCAATATCGAGAAAATTGGCGGCAGCGTCGAGGTGATCAGCGAAGTGGGCCGGGGCACGACCATCAAACTCAGAATTCCTCTGACTCTGGCCATTATCCCGGCGCTTCTCGTGACCTCTGGAGGTCAACGATTTGCCATCCCCCAGATTAATTTGCTCGAGCTGGTTCGATTAAAAAACGAGGACCTCCGCCGGATCGAGCATCTCGGTAACGCCGAAGTTTACCGCTTACGCGACAAACTGCTGCCGCTCCTGCGTCTTGACAGCATGTTGAAATTAGAGTCGTCTAACAACCAACAGAGCGACAGTGTGAGCATGGTGGTTCTGGCTGCTGATGAAACACCGTTTGGAATCATCGTCGACAAGATCCACGATACCGAGGAAATCGTCGTCAAGCCGCTGGATAAGCTTTTGAAAGAAATTCACTGCTTTGCCGGCGCGACGGTGATGGGCGATGGTAAAGTGTCTCTGATTCTGGATGTCGTCGGCCTGGCCGAAACGGCAAAAATGGTTCTCGGGGAAAATCAGAGGAAACAGAAGACCGTTGACAAGAAGGGACGGATGCACCGCAAGCAGAGTTTTTTACTCTTTTCTCTGAATACCGAAGAACAATATGCCATGCCGCTCTCTCTGGTTTCCCGTCTCGAAACGTTTCCGGTATCCGCCTTGCAGCATGCGGGCAATCATGAGGTGCTGGAATATCGCGGCAGAATTTTACCGCTGATACGCCTGCAAAAGGCTCTCAAACTCAACACGGTCAATCAACCCGAGTCCTTCTCCGTGGCGGTCATATCAATCGAGCAACAAAAGGTTGGATTCATCGTCGGGAAGATCATCGACATCGTCGAAACCGAATCCGCCATAGACGCATCATCGCTGCAACAAGCCGGTCTCTTGGGCTCTGCCATTATCGAGAGTAACATCACTCTGATCATCGACGCTTATAGCCTGATAGCCGGGCAGTTTCCTAGCTGGTTTGCCGGAAAGAGTCGTTTAAGCCCGAGCTTACAGGACAACCGGATTTCAAATATTTTAATCGTCGACGATTCGCCGTTCCTGCGCGCCATCGAACGTTCGTACCTCGAACCAGAGGGATTTCACATTGTCGAAGCGTGCAACGGCAACGAAGCGCTGGAACGCTTACAAAGCGAAGAAATCGATTTGATCATCACAGACATCGACATGCCAGAAATGAACGGCCTGGAGCTGACTCGCGCTATTCGCGCACATGAAAGTTATCAAGGCATGCCGATCGTGGCGCTCTCCAGCCTCGGCAGCCATAAAGATGTCACCATTGTGAAAGAGGCTGGAGTAGATGCTTACATAGACAAATTAGACCGGGAGGAGCTGCTGTCGTCGGTTGAAGAGGTGATGAGTTGTTGAACGGTGTCCGGATAAAAAAGACGCTAACCCTTCGGCAAGCTCAGGGCAGGCTCTTGACCGAATTTTAGTTCTTAGGAGAAAAGTCAAACATGAACCAGGACCAAGCTGCAAACCTCGATCATTCCGTGCAAAAACAAGCGCAGTATGCTACTTTTTATTTGGGGAGCGATTTTTTCGGAGTGGAAATATCGAGTGTGCAGGAGATTTTACGCGCACAAGAATTGACCCCGGCGCCGTTGGCGCCGGATTACGTTTCCGGCTTGATCAACTTGCGCGGTCAAATCGTTACAGCCCTTGATTTGAGCATTCGCTTGCTAGGGCGGCGTGAACCGGCAAGCCGGCAAAGTATGAATGTGGTGGTAAAAACTTCCGATGGTATGGTGAGCCTGCTGATCGATAAAATAGGCGATGTGCTGCAAGTGGATGAGAGTTTAATGGAGCCGGTGCCGTCCACATTACAGTCGATTCGCCGCGAATACTTGAAAGGCGTGTGTAAATTAGATGAGGCGTTGCTGATGATTTTGGATCTGCAGCGCTTGCTGGATGGATAGTTCGGAGGTCACATTTCCGAAAACTATTCTCACTTGTGCTCTAGAAACGCGGTTGGAAAGTGTGTTTCCCTTCGCGACGGCGTCCTCGCCGAGCAGACTCTATGCAGAGAAGCACCTCGGCGAGACGCCCTCGGGAAGGGATTTAGGCTTTTCCGACCGCGTTTCTAGGGCCTTCTGGCCGAGGGTTAATTCCTGCTTAGCTCGGCGGGGACGCCTTCGCGAAGAGGTTTTAAATCACGCATTTTTCGAGTTTTCGGTGAACCCCGACTCATATGGCAAACAAGAACTAGAAAAAGGAGTTGAAGCTATGGCGGTAAAGATAGCAAATGAAGTAAAAAAGAGGATGTCCCAGAAAGCAGCTATGTCTGCACCTCACGGCGTAACCGTGGTGCAGGAGGAGTTAGACGAGATTCTCACTCTTTCCAAAGCGGCTTTAGACGCCCTGCGAACCAACGTATTTATAGCGGACCGGAGTTTTAATCTCATCTACATGAACAAGAAGGCGCAGGAGACGATCAAACGGGTGGAGCCGGAAATAAAGCGCATTTTCAATGTTTCGGTAGATGAAATGCTGAATGGTTCGATTCACCGGTTTCACCGCGACCCGCAAGCGGTTGAAAAAATCCTGAACGACCCAGATCGTTTGCCGCATCAAGCAGTCTTTCATTTCGGGGAAATCTGGTTGGAAACCAATATCAACGCCATCTACGATAAAAACGGCGACTACATCGGCAATGTGGTCAATTGGGAAGACGTCAGCGAGGAGCGCAAGAAAGCAGAACACGCCGCACGGCTGCACTCGGCTATAGAAGGCTCGACTACCGCGGTGATGATGATCGACCGGCAGCGCAACATCACCTACGTGAACCCAGCGGCATCGAAAATGATCAGCAAACATAGGCATGTGTTTAAGCAAGTTTTCCCGGATTTAGATCTCACTAATTTGGTGGGCGGCCGCATCGACGCCACGCAAACGACCCCGGAGCTGCAACGCGCTTTGCTGACCGATCCGCAAGATCTGCCATACACCACTACCGTAAAGATTGGCGACGTTGCCTTCAACTTGAATGTGACGGCCCTGCGCGATGCCGGGGGCGATTATTCCGGCGCCACTCTGGAGTGGGTTGATGTTTCAGACAAAGTCCATGTTTTTGAAACCACCAAGAGGGTCGTGGCAGATCTAAATTCCTCAGCTTCGGATTTGCTCGAGATCAACAACCAGATGGCGAGCAATGCGGAGGAGACCTCGGCGCAGTCGAACAATGTTTCCACCGCCAGCGAGGAGGTGAGCAGAAATATCAGCGGCGTGGCTACCGCCATCGTGGAAATGAACACGACCATTAAAGAGGTGGCGGAACGTGCGGCGGAATCCGCCAAAGTTGCGGACAACGCCGTCGAGCTGTCTCAGGAAGCCGACTCGATCATCACGGGTCTTGGCGAAAGCTCCAAGGAGATTAGCAAAGTGACCAAGGTGATCAATTCCATTGCCGAGCAAACGAATCTCCTGGCTTTGAACGCCACTATCGAGGCAGCCCGGGCTGGCGAAGCCGGTAAAGGGTTTGCGGTCGTGGCCAACGAGGTTAAAGAATTGGCGAAAGAAACCGGCAACGCCACGGAAGATATTTCCGACAAGATCGAGCAGATTCAGACCAATAGCGCCAAATCCGTTGAAGCGATTAAATCGGTCTCGGCGATCATTAACCGGCTCAACGAGATTGCCGTTACCATCGCTTCAGCCGTGGAAGAACAGTCCGCGACCTCAGATGAAATATCCCGCAACATCAGCGAAGCGGCCACCGGAGCGGATTCCATTGTTGAAAACATCTCTCAGGTGAGTCAGGCAGCCGAGAACACCGCCGATGCCGCTTCGACAACCAAAGTCCAATCAGAAAAATTAATAGAATTGTCCAAGAGAATGCAGGAATTGGTGGAAACAATTGCGACTTGAAATATACCTAATTATTTGGGATTTCGTTAGCTATGGATAGTTCATCAAATCCGATAAAAGTTTTAATCGTCGATGATTCGGCCTTGTACCGCAAAATCATACGGGATGTTTTTGCGAAAGATCCGCGCATTGAGGTGCTCGCAACTGCACCGAACGGTCAGATCGCGCTCATGAAAATAGCCCGTGATTGCCCGCACCTCATTACCCTGGATATGGAAATGCCTGAGATGGATGGGCTTGCTACCCTTCGGGAGCTTAAAGTAAAGTTCCCAAAGGTTAAGACCATCGTGTTCAGCCAGCATTCGGAAAGAGGCGCCGAATTGACCTTGAAAGCCCTCAAACTCGGAGCGGTTGATTTTGTCACCAAGCCCGGCAGCGGCGGTTCTTTGGAGGAAAATTTGAATGCGATAAAAAGCGAGCTCCTTCCTAAAGTCCTGGCATTGCAGGAGCAGTTGCTTCGACATAACAAAATCAAGCCTCGACGATTCATCCAGCCTTTTCCCTCGAGACCGCAATTCGCGCCCCGGGAGGTCATCGCCATCGGTATCAGCACCGGCGGCCCCAACAGTCTGATGACCTTGTTTGAACAAATTCCGGCTTCTTTGAAACAAGCCATTCTGATCGTACAGCATATGCCTCCTCTTTTTACGAACAAGTTAGCCGAACAGCTTCATCGGGTCGGATCGCTGCCTGTGCACGAGGCGGTGCAAGGCGAACCCATTCTGAAAGGTAAGGCTTATATCGCTCCCGGAGATCGTCACATGGAAGTCGTCCATGATAATGGCCAAAAGTTCATTCATCTGCATCAGGGCCCATTGGAAAATTATTGCCGGCCGGCCGTTGATGTTTTATTTCGTTCTGTTGCCGAAGTCTACGGCAGACGGGCAGTAGGGGTGATCATGACGGGAATGGGGCGTGATGGTTTCAAAGGCAGCCAGGCCATGAAACCTGCCGGCGCCCCCATCATCGCTCAGGATGAAGCGACGAGCGTGGTTTGGGGTATGCCGCGTTTCATTGTAGAAAACAAGATTGCCGACGCCGTTGCGCCCTTGGATAAAATGTATGAGACCATCAAGCAGTTTATTTTGTAGGCACCATGCAAGGCGTAAAAAAGATTAAGGAAAAACCTGCCGGCGCCCTTTCCGACGACGAGATCAAATTCATATCCGACTTTGTGTATAAACGAACGGGCATTGTACTCGGGAAAAACAAACGTTACTTGATCGAAGGCCGGCTGCATTCGGTGGCGTGTATTTGTGGCATTTCAAAACTCGCTGATATCAATCAACTATTGGCGGATCACAATCCGCAAGTTGAAACACTGGTAATCGACGCCTTGACCACCCATGAAACTTCTTGGTTTCGCGATCAGAAACCGTTTGATGCTTTAGCAAAAATTATCCTTCCCGCCATTGCCCAACAAAAAAAGTCGCGAGTGTTGCAGGTTTGGTCGGCTGCCTGTTCTACCGGTCAGGAGCCGTATTCCATCGCGATGCTCATTTTAGAGAGCAGGCTTTATAGCAACGGATTGGTTCGAATCTTTGCCACAGATATCTCGACTCAGGCCTTAGAGCACGCCCGGGAGGGGCGCTATAGCCAATATCAAATCAGTCGCGGTTTGCCGGTAAAATATCTGATTAAATACTTCGAACAGGAAGGCCATAACTGGAAAATCGTTCCTGAAGTAAAAAAGATGGTCTCTTTCCGAAAGTCTTCTTTACAAAATGCCGCTAGGGAGCTCGGCGTCTTTGATCTGGTTTTCTGTCGCAATGTGTTGATCTACTTTGACATGCTCACCAAGAAAAAAATACTGAGTCAGATTAGCCAGGTGCTGGCGCCCCATGGGCTGCTGGCGCTTGGCGGTTCGGAAACCACCCTGGCCATGAACACGGCATTCAAAAGAATCCGCCTGGCAGGCGCGACATTTTTTGCTAAAGCGGAAAGCAGCGATATCTGGACGAAGATGAAATCTAAATAAATATAAAAGCTTTGCCGAGAAGTCCAAAATCACTTCCCGAAGGCGTCCCGCCGAGGGTTTCGTACTCGTACTCCTACTCGCTTTTTAAAGACTTCAAAGGCGAGAAATCTGTTCTTGTGCTGAGCTGTGTATGTTCACAGATTTCTCACCCCGACAAAAAGCGTCGGGATTCGAAATGACATTAAACTGTATGTTTGTATTAATTGATTAAATAGACATGAAACCCCATATCCTGATTGTCGAAGACAGTCCCACTCAAGAACGGTTCTTACGCATCATCCTTGAGCGGCAGAAGTATCGGGTCGACAGTGTCCGCGATGGCAAAGAAGCGCTTGCTTTCTTACAGAAACACCAGCCCGCGTTCATTATCAGCGACGTTCTCATGCCGGTGATGGACGGCTACAAATTGTGCCGCACGATTAAAAGCGACGCCCGCTTGCGACATATCCCGTTGATGCTGCTCACTGTGCTCTCGAGACCGGAAGACGTGATCAAAGGTTTACAATGCGGCGCAGACAGTTTTATCATGAAGCCCTACAGCGAGGAGTACTTGATCGGCAGGATCCAGGATTTCCTAGCGACCTGGGAATTACGCAGTTCAGCGTCTAACGGTGAGATCACATTTCATTATGGAGGCGCGGATCATCACGTCGCCTGTAGTAAGCAACAGACTTTAGATCTTCTAATCTCAACTTTCGATAGCGCCATCGAACAAAACCGCACTCTGTTCCAATCCCAATTACTGCTTAAGGCTCTCAACCAACAACTTGCAGAGAAAACGCGCAAACTTGAGTGTGCAAAACAAGCTGCAGAAGACGCCACCCGGGCCAAGAGCGAGTTTTTAGCCAACATGAGCCACGAGATTCGCACGCCTCTCAACACCGTTATCGGTATGACGGAGCTGACCTTGGATACCGAGTTAAGCGCGGAACAGCGCGAAAATTTAAATGTGGTTAAAACCTCGTCCGAAGTTCTGTTGTCGGTCATAAATGACATTCTTGATTTTTCCAAAATCGAAGCCGGCCAATTAGAGCTGGAGGCCATCGATTTTGACTTGCATGAAGTGGTCGAAGGCGTGGCCGATATGCTGAGTACCCGCGCCGTCAAAAAGAATCTGGAGATGCTGTGTTATGTGAATCCTGACTTACCATACTGGGTGGTTGGCGACCCCACCCGGGTGCGTCAAATTCTCGTCAATTTAACCACCAACGCCATAAAATTTACGCAACAGGGCGAGGTCTATCTCAGTGTGTCGCCAACCGATGCGCGCGCCAGCGATACGCAGGTAGGGCTGCACTTTTCTGTTCAGGATACAGGGATTGGTATCCCCAAAGAGCATCAGGAGAAAATATTCGAAAAATTTGCTCAAGCTGACACGTCTACCACGCGCGAGTTTGGCGGTACCGGTCTGGGATTGAGTATTTCCAAATCATTGGTCGATATGATGCAAGGCCGCATTTGGGTGGAAAGCGAAGAGGGTAAAGGCAGCACATTTCATTTCGAGATCGACCTGACAATCGGGCAAGGAAAACAAAGAGATCAGAGCGAGTATATCTATCCGAAATTAAATGAGATAAACATTTTGATCATAGATGACAATCGCACCAATCGGCTTATCTTAAGAAAAACTTTGACGGCCTGGGGTTTTAAAGTGTGGGAAGCGGATAGCGGCAGAGAAGGAATTGCCCTTTTACAAGAAAAGCAGACAAAATTCGATCTGGTGATTTTAGACCATCAGATGCCGGGGATGGATGGCGTCGAAGTTGCGCGCGTGATCAGAGAGGATTTGAAGAATAATAAGATTAAATTATTTCTGCTGTCCTCTTGGGGCCGAATCAGCGCCAAATTGCGGAAGGAATTGCACTTGTCCAAATCTATCACCAAACCGGTAAAACAGTCCGAGCTGTTTAATCATCTGATGCAAGAAATCCGGATTGAAAAACATACGGAAGCCGAAGCCGTCAAGCGGATGCCCGCCGCGCAAGCCCCGAAAACGCGCCGCCAATTTAAAATTTTGCTGGTGGAAGACACCGTGGAGAGCCAGATTCTGGCCAAGCGCATTCTGGAAAAAGCCGGCTATTCCGTGGATGTTGCCGACAACGGTCAGGTTGCCGTGGCTGCAGTGAAGACCTTGCATTACGACGCTATTCTCATGGATATTCAGATGCCGGTGATGGATGGCTTTGAAGCCACGCAAAAAATCAGGGAATTCGAACAGCAGCAGGAACAGGAGCGCATACCGATCATCGCGCTCACGGCTCACGCCTTACAAGGGTACCGCGAAAAATGTTTGAACCATGACATGGACGATTATCTCACCAAACCGATCCAAAACAAGAAACTGCTCGAGACCATCGCGCAGTGGATCGAACTTCGACCGGTCATTCTGATTGTCGATGACTCCGCGTGCAACCGCAACCTCATTGCCAATTATATCAAGAAAACCGGGGCTTACAAACACCTTCTCGCTGAGAATGGCCGGCAAGCGGTGGAGCGGTTCAAGCGCTACCCCGTGTCGCTCATTTTTATGGATATGGAAATGCCGGTCCTGGATGGGTACGGCGCGACTAAGGCCATACGCCAACTTGAAAAGGGGAAAGATGTTCCGATCATCGCTTTGACCGCTCATCAAGGCGATGAGGCTAAAGAGAAATGTCTCGCCGCCGGTTGTACCTCTTACCTCTTAAAGCCTATAAAGAAAAAACTTCTGTTAGATTTTCTCAACGACCAGTTCGCGTGAATGGGGAAGTGACTTCAGCAGCAAAAGCAACCTCGAAGTCACGGTTTTACCCGCACACATCTGATAGTCGTACACCTCTGAAGGATATATTAAAGATAAAGATAGAAACCGTTTCGACGATAACTAATATGATAATCCTTAAGATCTTCGGAAATGCACAGCCTTGCGATGAATAGGAGAACACTATGCGCATACTGATTGTCGAGGATGATCTTGACAGCCGGCTCCTTTTGAAGCATACTCTCGAAAATTGGGGACACGACATCATCGCATCTGAAGACGGCGCCGAAGCCTGGCAGATTCTATACCGAGAACCGATCAGCTTTGTGATTACCGATTGGATGATGCCGGAGATGGATGGTCTGGAGCTGTGCCGTCGAATCCGAGCCGCTGATTTCAAACATTATGTTTATATCATTCTGTTAACTGCCAAAAATGATAAGAAAGAGCTGGTCGCCGGCATGGAGGCGGGCGCCGATGATTTCGTAGTCAAGCCTTTTAACAAAGGCGAGCTCAATGTGCGTATTCGAGCGGGTGAGCGCATTCTTAAACTCGAAAAGGATCTTGACGAACGCAACCAGAAACTCAGCGAAGCCTACTCTGACATCAAAAAAGATCTCGAGGCCGCGGCAAAAGTGCAGGAAAGCTTGTTGCCCGACTCGACTTCGATGATTCATGGCGTCAAATTTGAGTGGTTGTTTATGCCCTGTACTTTTGTCGCCGGCGATATTTTTAGCTTTTTCCCGGTCGATGAAAAAGTGCTCGGATTCTATCATTTAGATGTTGCCGGACACGGCGTACCGGCCGCCATGCTCTCGGTGACTTTGAGTAAAATGCTTTCTCAAACAAGCCTAAAAGAAAGTTTCGTTAAGAAACCTTTACCAGTGGCGCCATTCTATAAAATCCTAACGCCACCGGAAGTGGTGTATGATTTGAATGAGCGCTTCCAAAATGAGGATGACAACAATATGCAATATTTTACCATGGTTTATGGCCTCATCGATGTTATAAACAAGAAGTTGCGGTTCACGCAAGCGGGACATCCGACGCCAATGCTCCTTAAACAGAACGAGGAAATACAACTAATCGGCAACGGTGGGGTGCCGGTAGGCATGCTCCCCGGTATGGAGTACGAGGAATGCGAGTACGACTTTCAGAATGGCGACCGGCTGTTCATTTATTCCGATGGCATCACCGAATGTACCAACAGAGAGCAGGAACAGTTTTCCGAAAACCGCTTGATTTATCATATCGACAAATACCGGGACCTGCCATTGCGGGAATCCTTGAACAAGCTGAAGGACAGCTTGCGGCTTTGGCGGGGCAGCGACGAATATGAGGACGACGTCTCGATCCTGGCCCTCGAAGGCGTCGAACTCTAAGGGTCATTCAGGGTGGTAATTCGTTGGGTGTTCACGCTTTAGCGTGTTTTTGCACTCTCCGCCAAAGCAAGCTGAAGCTTGTACACCGCCATCCACACCCGTAACTGACCGGTCACCGTTTCTAAGATTGTGTTTGATTTTATCGGTTTCTTTTGATACCTTCTAATCACATAGCGAAGCTTTGCCTCAAACCCCGAGGGATAAATTATACTTATTCGGGTTTCACTTCAGATCAGTCTGAACAGGAAAAACGGTAAATGAAATTTCCACAAAAGGTTCCAACGGGGCAAATCGACAAGAAAAAGCCCGCCCACAAATCAGGTCTGCCATGTCTGACAAAGAGATTATTTACGTAGCCGACCCCATGTGTTCCTGGTGTTGGGGGTTTTCTCCTGTTCTTGCGAAAATCAGGCAAGTTGCAAAAGACAAGGTTACGGTTTCCCTTTTGGTCGGCGGCCTGCGCGCTGGCGAGACCAACGAGCTTGACGATCGGATGAACATTCCGCTCCGCGAAAATGGTCGATGAGACGATGCGGGATTTTCAGCGCGCCCGGATGCTGGGCATCAGCGGGTTTCCGTCTGTCGTTTTGCGGAACGGAGAAAACCTGGGGTTACTCACAGCGGGATACCAATCTTTCGAAACCCTCGCGCCTGTCTTGCACGACTGGATTGAGAGTTAACCAGTACTGAGCTTGTTACTTTTGTTACCTGTTCAATTTAACCTCTACCTCGGTTCCATGAGTCAAATTCTCCTGACCCAAAATAACCACTTTTTCGCCGGCTTTTAGGCCTTCCAAAACCGAAGTGAACTCCCCGGATTCGAGACCGAACCGCGGAGTTCTTTGAACCGCTTTGCCGTTTTCAACAACAAAAACCAACGTCTGCCCAGAGCGTTCCAAAAGAGCGCTTTTGGGCAGTAAGGGAAGGTTTTGAATCGCGCTTGTGGTGACCTCGACTGCGGCGATCATGCCCGCTTTCAATTGCGAGAGTGGATTGGCAGCGGTGACTTCCTCTCGACGATAAATCCGCTTGCGGTCCCACAGCCGTGACCGTCCCCTGAAATTTTGAACCGGAATAGGAATCCACAGAAATCGTGACTTCCTGGCCCTTGCGCAGCTTAACGATATCTTTTTCCGGCACGCCAAACTTGACTTTAACTTCGGAAATATCCACGACTTTTGCAATGGGCGTACCGGGAGCGACGGTTTGGCCCGGCTCAGCAATGAGATGAGCAACAAAACCAGCCACCGGGCTGACGATACGGGTATCCTTTAACTGCCGGCGGGCCATTTTGACGTCGGCTTCGGCCATCAAATAGGCGGCCTCTGCCGACTCCTTTTGCAAACGCACGTTTTCAAAAACGAACTCGGAAATGTCTTGGCTTTTTAACAGCTTTTCATTACGCTCAAAATCTCGTTGACTTTTTTCATAAGCGGCGCGGGCTTGCGCTGCTCTCGCTGTTGCCTGCTCCAGCGCCAGGTGTTTCATCTCCGGGTCCACCTGCACCAAAGGAGCGCCTTTTTGCACCCAGTCGCCCAATTCAATATAAACCTTTTGAATGGCGCCAGCGGTCTCTGAAGAAATGAGCACGTCATGTTTCGGGAAAATCGTCCCGGTCGCTTTGACAACATCGGCCACTTCTCCCGCCAGAACAACATGCGTTTCCACCGCAACCCGGTTCGAGTCTTCCTCTCCGGCGGTCGCTTTTTCTTTCGGTTCGGGATTTCCGCAGGACAAACTGAAACAACTCACTATTGTGAAAATAAGCAAGAACTTTCGAGAACTATTTTCTTCCATGGTTGTGAATCACCTTGACTTTGATCGATAACAATGTACCCGGTCACAGGGTAAGATATTGAAAGCCGAAAACCTTTACAAAGAAAAGACCCGCCCACAGAATCAGAACTGCCACAGAACTTCAAATATCTGTAAGCTCTTTGAGTTCCATTTTTAAACATCTACCGATTCCCATAAACCTTATTTCCTTATACCTTATACCTTATACCTTATACCCTATACCCTGTTGATTGCAGCTTCACCGCGCTAGAATATCCCCTGTAATTATTGTGCGATGATTCCGGTCGCCAGGTCCAACTGCGCCCGTGCGATCCAATAGTCGTAGCGACTGTTGATCAAATTCGTTTGTGCTTTGCGGTGCACCACTTCTGCGTCCAGAACGTCGATATTCGCGGCCAGGCCCACCTCATACGTATTGTTGAGAACCCGCAAGTTTTCTTCCGCATGTTCTACCGCTTTTTGTGCGATTTGATAGCGTTTCAAAGCGGAATCGACGTTGAGACGGGCGCGAATAACCTCGAATGTCAGCGCTCTTTCGGTTTCGACTTTCATCGCTTGCAAACGGCTCAGCTCAGCTTTGGCAGCTTGAAGATTTGACCAATTGCTGAAACTGTGAAAAAGCGGAATAGTGACCGAAACGGCTGCCGCCCAAAAAGAGAAGCTGTCCGGCTTCAAGGTGTTGTTTTGTTCCCAACCGAGCTGGTAAACAAAATTAACTTTTGGCTGAAACGCAGCCTTAGCAATCCGGACTCCTGCCCGCTGTGCATTGACAGAAGCCTCGCTGACCCTCAAACCCGGATGTCTGTTCTTTGTCGACCGAATCTGCTCATCCAGAGTGGCTTGAACCGAATCCGGATCAAAATTTAACGGAACCAGACCGAATTCTTCATTCGGATCAAGCCCAAGAAGTTGCTTAATTGCTGCAAAGGCAATTTTGAGATTGTTTTCCGCTTCCACAACGAGACCTTCGTTGTCAGCATTTTGCACGTCCCAGCGTAAAACATCCGTCCGGCTACGCAAGCCCACGTCCAGCATGTTTTGCGCTGTACGCAGATGTCCGGCAGAAGCTTGTACACTTTTCTTGGCGAGAATCAGCAGCTCCTGTGCTTGCAGCACGCGCAGATAGCGGTTTTTGATGTCAAAGATGATGTTCTGTTTCGTATTCTCATAACCGTATTCCCGGCCAGCCTCCCGGGACTTGGCCAGACTTACTGACGCCCAGTTTGCCCCGCCGTTGTAAATTGGCTGGGTCACGTGTAAGACGGTGGAGAAATTGTTGCTGTATGCGCCAGGTCGAACATCGTTGGGATCGCCAGTCCCAAATTGCTCTACAAGCGTTCTTCCAACTTCCACAAAAACGTTACCACGCCGGACCGTTCCCGGGTCGAGCCGGGAGTATCCGAGCTGCACATCGGCTTTCGGGAAGAGATCCAACCTGGCTTTTTTCAGTTGGCGCCTGGAAGCGGTGTGTGCATGGCGTGCAGCCTTTAACAAAGCGTTGTTCTGCAGAGCAATCTCAATGGCCTCTTGTAAAGTTATCACCTTGCCATTTGGAGCGGCAGCGCCGAGTTGTGCGGAAATGGCGGGGAGAAGCAGGATAATAAGTAGGATAAGTTTTTGAAACATATCAAACGCTCTCAATTTAGCAATAAACAAATCGACAGGAATATAATCATGACGCTGTTGAAATTCAAGGACACAGAACACTTTTTTATAATCGGTCAGTCACGGTAATGAGTCGAAACGCTTAGAGAAGGCGTCCCGCCGAGCGATTCATCTCCCGAACTTTGGTATTGTTGAAACGATTCGAAATGACTTAAATATTCGGCCGATTGTCCCTGATACAGG
>JBHHWX010000025.1:0-22865 GCA_046756745.1 bacterium
TTAGTTCGGTTCCAAATGCAATGGTTTTTTATTACTCCTGCTTTGATCCCACCATAGATCGATGGTTTAACGAACAAGTAAAAGACCGTTATCGTCCGGAGGATTGCTCACCGATCCACAAAATTCGCCCCGGCCTCCCGCCATCTCTTGTTCTCCATGGGACCAAAGATCCAAATTGTCCCTACTGGTACGCAAAAACCTTTTCAGAAAAAATGACCAAAGCGGGCAACCGATGTGAACTTCATACCTTGGAAGGTGCAGGACATGTATTTGTATTTGATGAGAAATATCGCAGAGAAGCGTCAAAGGCAATGAAAGATTTTCTTGCATCATTGGGCTATTTGCCAAGTTAAAAGAGGACGTCTGTTTGACTTAGATATCTACTAGCAACGCGCTCGAAGGGGATTTGCAGCCCGCATGCTCAGCCCATCAGGGAATCCCCTTCGCGTAATTGAATCGGGAATTGCGTCCCCAAAACGGATCAGATCGAGTCAGACCTTATGAACAAGATACGATATGGGCAGATACAAATCGTTGAAGTGAGGAAACGATGAAATATGAATTATTCAAAGAAGTCGTTTTGCTCAAGGATATTCCCGAAAAAAAATTGAAAAAAGGAGATGTTGCCACAATTGTGGGACACCATCCATCGGATACTTCCGAAGACGGATATTCTTTAGAAGTCTTTGAAAGAAAGTGAAGTATTTAGCGTTCGTTCTTTAGAAGCAGCCTAACCCCTGTTGATTGAGATGTAAAAAGTTCTCAGGCGGACGAGGACCAGAAACTGAATTCTCAAATCCCGGGCCAGGATGGTATACTAAGAGTTGAACAGGAAAATGAATAACAGCCACTAACCTCGCTTATAGATGACTAACTGTCGAGGTTGTTGGGGATAGCCCCGGTTGAACCTGCCTACAACGAAAACCACCGGCTCACCTTCAGCAAGAACACGTTGGTAGCGTCATCGTTGAACAAGTCACCGAAATCATCGCCTAACGAAAAATTGCCGTGCTCCGCGTCACCGTTTCGTTCTTGAGTCCACACCAAAAAGAGCGTCGAGCCCGGATTGTACTCCCACCGTACCACCAGGTTGGAGCGGAATTGCCGGAAGTTGAAGTCAGGGTAGCTGACCGGATAGTTGGCTTTGCCGTCGCCGGTTTCATCTATTCCCAAACCAATTTCTGCGTCATCGACAAATTTGTCATCGGCAAAGATTTGAAATCTATCCCCGTACACATCCGCTCTTGATTCGGTGATGCGCTTAAGCTCGGAATACTTTCCGGCCGAGACGAACGGTTGGCCGTAGTACTGGATGGACAGATTCGGTGTGATGCTGTAGTCGAGGCGGATAGTAATCCCAAACGTCTTCTGATCGAGACGTCCGAAAAGGTATCGAGCGTCGCCATTGGGCACATATTCGCCGGCTGCATTAATGACCAAAAAATCTTCGGTGGTGATGTACTGTAAATCGCGCTTTGAAAAAGTATAAAACGGATTGATGCGGAGCTGCATCGCATTGACCGGACGCAGTCGCACCCAGAAGCGGAAGTTATTCGTTCGCGAGCCGCCCTCATCCGCCCAACTGTTGAAACCGCCAAGACCGAACTGCACGTTTTTGCGGCTGTCGGACGAAATGCTATACCAGTTATTCCAAGCCCCGGGAGTTTTCAGCGCGGGACCGCCGCGCAAAGCGCTGGTCGAAAGATCGGATCCCTCACGGTTTATCCCGCCCCATATGTTCCAGTAATTTTTAAGCTGGCCGCCGCCGTTGATGTTACCGCCTTTGAAAACCATCTCCCCGCCAAAGTTCCAGCCAGCCCATTGATTGAAATTAACCCGCAAGCTGCGAAAGATGCCGAAGGGTTTGGTCCAGCGGTAACCGAGCCAAGTCCACTGCAAGACGCGGTCGGCTTGACGCAAGAAACCTAAATCGTTCAGCTCCAAACCCGGTGAGCGCCACATCACTCCGGCGCTGCCACGCAGGTTGTGGTTGCCGCCGCGGCCGACATTCAGAAAACCGCCATGTCCGGAAAGCGAGGTACGGGTGGTATCCAAAGTCACATAATCCGCATCCGGGCGTTGAAAATATCTTTGTGACGCCTCCTGTGCCCGGGTGATCGCCTGGCGATTTCCGTGGATATGACTGAACGCGCCTTTGGCCTCGAACCAGTATGTTTTGTTGTCCCACTGGCGGCGGAAATCAACGCCGCCGCTATAGGCGGAGCGGTTGAGAAAATCGAGCTGCGATTCGTCAATGTTGCGGTGCATGGCGGTGAACATACCCCCGAGAGAGGTGTTGCCCTTATCGAAATCTTTCTGAACCCGGCCGACAAAGTGATTGGTGAGCGGCTCGACGCTTTCTTGACGGCGGTGGCCGTTGAAATCGATGTGTGCGCTTTCCCTTTGGGTGACGGCATTGAGAATGCCGATAGAAAAACCGCCCCGGGTTTTTCCGGTGAGCTTCATGGCGGTCATGATCGAAGTGTTGTCGGGTTGTTGCGAATATTCGGTGCCTTCCTCGTTTTCTTTCAGGTCGGGCGAATACTGTGGTCTTCGGCCAATACGCCGTGAATAGAACAGGCGATCATTTGCAAAGCCGCCGTCGCCCCCCATCAATCGATAGTCCAAAATGTTTTTCCCCTCGATGAAGAACGGTCGTTTTTCCGGAAAAAAGGTCTCGAAGGCAGTCAAGTTGACTTCAGAGGGGTCGGCCTCTACTTGACCGAAATCCGGGTTGATGGTGACGTCTAAAGTGAGGTCGCTTGTGACCGCCACTTTAGCGTCTGCGCCGCCGGAGAAATTGTTCTCGCTTCCTGTGACAAACGGATTGCCGGCTTCTTTGGGAAAACGCCGTGTATCCGTCACGGTATAGGGCAGGATCTCGACACGCCGAGAGGCGCTGATGTCTTTCAGACCGCGCAGCTCGCCAAAGTAGCTGACCCAGCCGCCGGAATTCTGCTGGATGTACTGCCAAACCGAGCGTTCTTCTTTGCGGAACAGACGTCGCTGAACCTGCAAACCCCAGACATGCTCGTCTTTATTAGCAAACCTCAGTTGGCTGAAAGGGATCTTGATTTCGGCGGTCCAACCCTGGTCGTCAATAGCCACATCGGCAAACCAGATTGGATCCCAACTACTATCCCAATTATCGCCGTCGTTCGAAATATATTCGTCCCCTTTTACTCCGGCAGCATTCACGGTAAAAGAGAAGCCGGTGCGGTGATCGAAATAGCTGTCGATATTGATTTCGACCCAGTCGCCGTCAAACCGGTCTCGACGCGTCACCCGGCGAACGATTTCATCCGGCTCGGTGTCAAAAGCACGAATACCCACGTAGAGATTTTTATCGTCAAACACAATTTTAAAAGCGGTTTTTTGCGAAGGCGCGGCGCCGTCATCCGGCTCTCTTTGAATGAAATCACCTTTCCACTCCACCTTTTCCCAGGCCGAGTCATCCAGGCGGCCATCGATAGTTGGAGGATGGGGGTTAACATGTTGGGCGTGATAAACTTTTTTTTGAACATCCGTATTCCCGGCAAAAAGATGTGCAGCAAAAATAATGGTCGGCAGCAACAACAGCTTTTTCATGACAACATCCCTCATTGAATTGACAACAGTCAAGGAAGGTAACAACGGGCAGTCACGTTGTTACTCATGGAACTGTTTTTGAAGTATCTTTAAGAATTACGGTGCATTCGGATTAACGGAAGAAACAATTTAAAGTTGCTCGTTAAAAATCCAAGCTGCACATCTGTTAAGACACGTCTTATAAAAAAAGGTTGTCTTTATTCTTATTTTAGGCGCTAAGCGCCAAATATCGACAAATTTTTATCGATAATGTTGATTGTTAATCTCTAATTGAGAAGACGAGACTTGAAAAATCCCACATCGTAGATCGCATATCGTAAATCGTATATTTTCGATTCCAGAAATTGATATACGATATTGAATACAATCACACGCGACCGTATGAGGAGCACGTTTCCCATCTCACGTTTCACGTTTGCCAGAGCGGCTTCGCCGCGTTGTGAATTGTGGCCATCGCTCCATTTACTGACTTGCAGGTCAGATTAATGTTTTTCGGCGAAGTACAAAAGACGTCTTTGGTAACGACTTATGGTTTTCTGTTGGTGGCTTTATTTGTCTTTTTAATTCCGATTATCCTGTTTTGTAATGACAAAACGCGTGAAGAGTTTGGAAACTAACACCTCGGATCAGACTTTTGTATAAAGGTGTTTACATGCTCGACAGGGACTTGAGCCCGCGTGTTTAGCCCCCAGGGAATCCCTGTCGGAACCACTTGAAGGAGGATTGAATCCCTGTGATATATCGCATTAGGGATTATATCCGGTAGTTGCCCATTGGCTTCAACTTAAGGAGCGTCTAACCACATATTGTCACCTCGTTAGCCTCAAACCAACGAGTTTTTTATCTCCACCTGATAGAAAAACCCAACGGATTTTTTTGAATTCCAAGCAGTTGAGTTCTTTAGCCTGAATACCTTATTCGCAAGCTTGCGCTCAAGGCCAGAAGCCAAATAGTTATAAACTCGGCCTTGAATTTTAATTAGTTTTTTAGTTAATTACACCGGAGCTTTGTTATCTTCTAACGCGGCGAAGCCGCAAATGTTTAGATGCTATTATCAGCAGTCATTAAGCTTCGCTGTCAATGACAGAAGTGAATTTTTGCTGCTGTCTAAAATGTCGCCTAAGGCAAATGACTAATGACTTAATGACGGGTCGTGTCACTCGCTTCGCGTCATTTAACCACTTTTTTGCAAAAAGTTCAAAAGTAAAACCATTACAGGCATTTCCCCACCTCACTTTGGAGGAGCGATTATGAAATCGACATGTATGCACAATAACAACAAGATATCATGGAATGAAATAAAAAGCAATATCGTCGGCTACGACATGGAAGTGCCTATCATGAATGGTGAGCATGTGCGATATATCAACTTTGATAATTCCGCAAGCACACCTGTTTTGAAACCGGTTTTGGAAAAAGTCAACGAGTTTATGCTTTGGTACAGCAACATCCACCGGGGCACCGGGTTTAAATCGCAATTAGCTTCCTGGATGTACGACCACTCTCGTGAAATCGTGGCCAATTTCGTCAATGTCGATTTAGAGGATCACACCATTATTTTCGGGAAAAATGCTACAGAGGCGATTAACAAATTAGCGCACCGCCTGCCGGTTAAAGACGGCCAGGTCATCTTAGTGAGCAAAATGGAGCACCACTCCAATGACTTACCCTGGCGCGGGCGCGCGAAAGTCATTCACATCGATATTGACGACCAGGGAAAACTTCGGGAGGATGATTTATTAGCGCGTTTACAAGAATACAAAGGCCGGGTTGCGCTGTTTGCTGTCACTGGCGCATCCAACGTCACCGGCTGGCTGAACGATATTCACCACTTGGCAGAAGTGTGCCACAGCTACAACGTACCCATCATCGTAGACGCGGCTCAGCTTGTTCCTCACCGCAAAGTCGATATGAGATCGCAAGATGACCCCGGACACATCGATTTTCTGGCATTTTCAGCTCATAAAATCTATGCCCCGTTTGGCACCGGTGTTCTGATCGGCAATAAGGATGTCTTCGCTGAAGGCGACCCGGATTACGTAGGCGGAGGCACGGTCGATATCGTCTCACTCGATTACACCTATTGGACCGACGTTCCCGAAAAGGAGGAAGCAGGAACTCCCAATATCGTCGGCGTGGTCGCTTTGGCCAAAGCCTTGTTGGTGATGGACGATCTGGGCATGGATAAAGTGACCGAACACGAAACCCGGCTGACACGCTACGCTTTAAAGAAGATGTGCGGGATTCCCGGAATTTATATTTACGGCGGCTGTGACCCGGAGAATGTGGACGACAGGCTGGGAGTTATTTCATTCAATATCGGCGGACTGCCGAATGCAAAAGTAGCAGCCATCTTGAATTACGAGGGCGGTATCGGAGTACGCAACGGCTGTTTCTGCGCCCATCCTTATATCAAGTGTCTCCTCAACATCAGTGACGAAGAATCGAACCAATTAGAGCACGATATCCTCAATCACGACCGCTCTAATTTACCCGGGGCTGCACGCATAAGTTTTGGTATTTACAATAACGAATCCGAAATTGATAAATGTGTAGACTTGATACAACGCATCGCCCGGCGCGAGTGGCAGGGGGACTATGAGGTCAACGTATTGACCGGGGAGTATCATCCGAAGGGCGTCGATTTCAGCTTTTCCGATTATATGACGTTTTAGAGGAAGACAGTCTCATTCAAAACATCGCGTAAGATTTTCCTTATTTGGTGTCTGAACGAAAATTCAAAAAGTGCGCGTTTTAAAACCTCTTAGCGAAGGCGTCCCCGCCGAGCCAAGCAGGAATTCACCCTCAGTCAGGAGGCCTTCGGGAAGAGAAGGCCGTTTTCGTTCAGACACTATTTGAGAAAAGTGAGTATTTCCAAGAGACTTAAAAACTTTTTGATAAAGTGACGTGTACGGCTGAAGGGGCAGCATTCATGTACATCCTCCACCCCAATTCGCTGCTTTTGCGTTCGTTAAAGCGATGCACAGCTAAGGTCGAATGAATCGCGCTCACCAAATGGTTGAGAAAAATCGCCGCCACTGCAATCCCGGCTCGATTCGAGGCTCGATCACTTCGAATGCGCATATTTTCGAACCGGCGGCGATTTTCATCGTTGTCCCAGCTCCAAAAGAATTCTTCGTTTTCCGGATAGAGGCCACTCACATCTCTTCCTCTTAACTGCGCTTGATTGTAATCGGAAAGATTCGCGTAATTACCGATATCGACGAAGTATTGCTCCGGCTTATTCATGACATTCACGTCGGCATGAGTCGTGGCGAAAGTACGAAAATCATTTTCCAGCCAGTTACTCCACACGGTGAACCCGATAAAGGACGCCCAGACTGCCGTTTCTGTCGCGATAAACACCTTCATCGCCGTCTTGGAGTCGGCATAATCTTGACCCCAACCAGGTATAAACAGAGACTGAAAAAAAGCACGTTTCCTGGATTTTATCTGTGTGTTCTCCTGGCCATTTGCCGCCTGCATTTCACGGTTGCGCTTCTCTTGCGCAAGAGTATAATCTGTCCGGATTGCCCGCAGAAATTCTTGTTTTCGGTTAAACCTCAATAAAGATCCGTCAATGGGTCTCACAAAATTTGGACGCTCCTCGCCGTTGCCAACGAACGCGACAAGCTCGCCAACAGCCACACACGATAAAAAAAGAATGCTCACTATGGTTCGGACCATACGATTTACCATCTCACTCCGAGTGTTAACGTCGGCACAATTTCATTGTGATAACGCGCCCCGTATAGCTTCATATTTGCCTTTACCGTTCTTTTTTTATTGATGCGTTTTGTGGTCAGTCCGGCATCTAAGGCGCTGATGACGTGATTAAACAAGGCCACTGTAATTAAGGTGGTTGCTCGTTGAAAATTATCGTTGGCGTCTTTTCTCAGAAGAGTATAATTTTCCCGCAGATCTGAGTCGCGTGCGCCGCCATTCTGTGTATCGCTCCACCCAACATTGAACTGATCATATTTACCGATGTTTTCATAATACTGCTGACTTCTCTGTGTCGGCAAAAAATGACTGAAATTATCACGTTCATAGTCTCGTAGCGCATCCATATCGGTACGGGAGAGTCCGCTGATACTGGACATCCAATCCCAATAATCGTCTTCATCCCAATTTTTATCAGCATAAAGTTGAAAGGTGTTTTCCAAATCATTGCCGCGATTTTGGTAATAAAAATGTCCGGTCAGCCCAGCGGCTTCAATCACCAGGAAAGCAACTCCTTTGAGGTAAGAACCCGCGTAAATCTCACCGGTTCCCGGGATCAAGGCCGAAAACAGAGTCGCCTTCGAGACGGATTTTACAGCGGTTTCTTCTGCCTGTTCTACGGTGGCATGGAACCCTCGGCTCGCTTTGAGATTCTGATAAAAGAGGCTGTTGAGCTCAAAGCGAAAATGCCCCTGCGGGGTCGGTTCTGTTAAGGCGGTTGCCTTAGGCGCTTTTGAAGCCGCAAAAACATGAGTTGTGGAGAACAACAACATCGTGACAACAAACTTCAATCTTATCTTCATCACCATAAAAATAGTTCCTTGCAAACGTTAATCAAAATATCCGAATGACACACCAAAGTAAAATCTCCACTCTTTACCATAGACTTGATCTGCGATTTGAAACTGATCGAGTCCATAGGCCGCGTCGAAAAAAATCCGCGTCGGGAATGAATAGAATGAAAATGTATCCATCCGAAATTGAAAGCCAACGGTGGATTTAAAATCACTTAAGTCTAGTATACTTTCATTGAACGCGTTTCCGTAATCAAAAAATACACCGAGAAAAATTTTGTCAAAATAGAGGTGCATAAAACGCACGTCCAAATGGGTCGCCAGCGGGAAGCGATAAGTAAATCGTCCCAGAAGCATCTTGCGACCCTCGATACTGAAGTAAGGGTAACCGCGATTTCCCGAGATGCCGCCGTTAAAAAAATAAAAAAAGCTGTCGTCTTTGAGACTGCCATCGTCTAAAGTATCGTTTTTGGTGTCGATGAGGCCCGCTTTGATGTTCAAATTAAGCGTGTGATTCTTGATGGGCAGACCGAGATACTCTTTCCACTCCAGTTTGAATTTGTTATAATTGAAAGAGGTGAAATTTTCTATGTTGATGACTTGATCGGTTTTGAAATTCCTCAAAAACTTATTGAATTCGCGATCATAGCCAATGGAAAAATAACGGCCGGTGGGATTGATTTCAGAATGGATAGAAGGCGGCATACTGCGATGAGTAAATTTCAGCGAAAAATCTCTTCCGATTAAGTAGCGATAACTCAACGTCGTTAAAGCCGTGCGGGTCAAAATTTTTGCCCGGGCGCTATACCGGCTAAAAATAAAAGCGGCTTGCAGTTGGTTGGTATCGCTGAGTTTAAATCGCAAGCCGGCATCGACTTCCAGCAGATTAAACTTGAACTTATCGGTTGCTTCATCCAAGCCGCGTAAAATGAGCTCCTCCGGATCCTTGACTTTGATACTGGTATTTTGAACTTGATTGTACCCCTCCAAAAACAAAGTGGGCCCGAGATTACGATATTCGATGAGCGCGAATAAATCATAATCGCCGCGGCGATTCACATCGAACCCCGCTAAAAAGCCATATTTGTCTAAGACGTCAGAAGAATAAAAATAAGAACCGACTTTCAACGTTCCGTAATCGATCATGACTCGCGGCAAAAATGAAATCGGCGAATACCGGCTTTTGTAAGAATTTATTTTATAATCCGGCAGATTGGAATCGTCAATATTTTGCGCGTTGATGGATTCAACCGAAGAACGGGGACCGGTATTTTGTACGGAAGCCATCCGCACATCATTTTGAAACGTTAAATAGGTAGAGTCGGACGGATCAAGGGGGTTAGGCGTATCGAGACCCGCAATTTTATACCCGCCGGAAGTATAAACGGCAAACACCAAATCACCGCGGCTATTGACAGAAGGCATAAAAGCTCCGCCAATGACGTTTGTCCATTGACGGACTCTGTTATCCTGCAAGTTAAGAGAATAAATGTTGAAGATTCCGGTTTTGTCACAGCTATAATAAACCGTGTTGCCCTCGGCGCTAAAAACGGCGTCGCGGATATCGGATTCATTTTCGATGAGTGGGATGACCTCCTGAGTGGTCGAGCTCAACAGGTAGACATTCCGGCCGTTTCCTTTCGACATCCCGAAAAGAATGTTTTTCCCGTCAGGAGACCAGCGCGGTTTGTAAAGCTGCTCTCCATTCTGAAAGCGGGTGATATTCCGGTTCTTTTTGTCAGCCAAATCCAAAACCGCCAAGTTTTCCGTACCGTCGCGCTCAAATATAAAAACAAGCGTGTTGCCATCAGAAGACCAATGCGGACTGTGGGCGCGAAGACTGTGGGTCAGACGCTCTTTCTTCTTCGTGGAAAAATCATACACATAAATGTCAAAATAGCGGGAGCCCCCTTTGCTTCGAGCCGACTTGTTCGCAAAAGCTATTTTTGTGCCGTCAGGAGACCAGGAGACCGCATAACGCACGCCGGCGCTGATCACCTGAGTCTCGCCGGTTTTGATTTCTTTCACGATGAGTTTTGTAAGGGAAGCATAATCATTTCCCCGATTCGTGATGTAAGCGATTTTCGAACCATCCGGCGACCACTCGGGATGAAAATTCGCGATGCCTTTCGGTTCGATAAGATTCCCCTCCACTCGGTTTTTCCGGATACCGCGAGTTTGATAGGTATATCGAGTCCGTAGAGAATGCGCCCACTCCTTGTACAACTGGCCGGCGGATTTCCCTGTCGCCCGCTTTAACGCGCCATCCAATGTCAAGCGAAAAAATCCTTTCATATTTTTCACGACGCGGCGCAAGGATTCAATCCCGTAGTTCTCAGCAAGGTAGGAAACAAAGGCATAACCCTGATTATAGACCTTTTCGTTGCCCAGGCTGTTTTTACCAAAAACGCCCATTTCGTTATAGGAGAGCAGCTTGCCATCCAACGCTGAGGTTCTCAGAAGCATATCCCGGTGCGAATCCCAGGTGTCATAGTCTAAGCCGGGAAGCTGGTATTGGGCAATCCCTTCGGCAAACCAACCGGGAACCACGGTCATGGCAATGGGATAAGACGCAATGACGTTTGGGCCGCCATGCAGAACGTCCTCGCGGCGGTCTTTTTCATAACCGATCGCTTGGAAATAGAGGGCAGGAATACGTTGGGTGATTTTTCGCGCTGCTCCCATAGAGATCATGTGGGTGAATTCATGGGTCACGACGTTACGCAGCCAATTATGAGAACCCCGAAATTCGAATTCAGCCGCCGGCGCCCAGATTTCAACTTTGTTATCGTAAAAGAAAGCCGCGCCGTTGGAATAGTCATCGTGATCCCGAATGATGAAATGTACTTTCCCTCCCGGGGTATACTGGTACAACGTCGTCACCGGTTCAAACACATCCTCGGCGGTTTTTGCGACAACTTTCCCAGTCCGTTCAGCGCCATTATGAAAATGGACAAAAAAATGCTTTGTCTCAATGCTGAACCAGTCGAGCTCAGGATGATTGTAGGACTCCGGCTGAGCTTGTGCAAAATCGTTCAGACTCAACAAGAAACTGACAACAAAGCAAACTAACCACTGTTGTTTTATCATTATTTTATCTTTCGTTGTAACATTACTTGACCACCGCGATTTTGAAAACGGCGACGTCTTTCATGCCCTCTCCCGCGGCTTCCACACGAGCTAAATAAACCCCGCTTTCGATTTCGGATAATTGCCAGTTGACTTCATTTTGTGTTTGGCCAAAACCCGGTCCTTGAAATTCATCCACCAATTCGCCCGCAAGATCAAAAATTCGAATATCGACTGTTGCCGGAAAATTCAGTTGATACCGGATCGTCGTTTGATTTCCTTCTGTGGGGTTCGGATAGTTATAAACCAAATTGGCGGGCATGAGGCGGCCGCTCGCAGGAGGAGGCGTCTGCCTCTCCAAATTGTGACTCGAATGCTGTGCGTCCGCTAAATACCCCCCCCAAGGAATGTTGTCCGGCGCGAAGGCGCCCGGGAGGTCCCAAACATACAAATATCCGTCATCGGATCCGATAGCGACTTCGATATCGCCGTCGTTGTCGATATCGTTGACGCTTGCTGTCGAATTCACCGCCCCACCGGTTGAGACGGGAAAACCTGCTACAGACTCTGTATTCGATTTCAAAGCCATCACCTGGTTATTCACGGACCCGGCGAGAATATCCGGAAGCCCATCGTCGTCGATGTCTGCCAGAACCGGCGACGAGAACGTTTGGGCAGTTCCATTTTGGTTGGCTTGAGAGGTCAACCGAACCGGAAATCCGGTTTCCAAATTGCCCACATGATTAAACGCAAATATTTTGTTTTCTGCGAGGAAAACAATTTCAAAATAGTTATCACCGTCGATATCCCCGAGAGCTAATTGTGAAGAGGAACCGGCGTCTGCAACAGACGGAAACCCCTCGACGTTTTCTCCGTTCTCTGTAAAAGCAAAAATGTGCCCGTCGTTGCCTATTGCAATAATCTCTAAAATACCATCGCTGTTGATGTCGCCGACCACCGGCGCTTTTGAAAAGAACGCGCTGACAGTTTGCTGCCACAGAAAATCAGCGTCGGAAGAAAGTACGCCAATTTCACCGGCTTCTGTCGTATAGGCAATTCTTTCTAAAGGCAGTGCAGCTAAACCGACCACCGCCTCGCTGCTCACGTTTCCGATTTCAGTTCTGACCCCTTGACTGTCAAAACCCAATACTCTGCCTTCGGAAGTTCCTATCCCAATCTTAAAATGTCCCGTATCAGGAGTCAGCTCAAAAACCAAAGGATCGCTGGAGTAGCGATCACTGTTGTCGACAACAAACAAACTATCGGCGCGTCCGTTACCGTCGGAGTCTTGCGGTAAGTAAGCGGCCAAAACTCGATCGGTCGCCGCGACGACAACTTTTTGAGTATTGAAAGATGCCAAGGCCGGAGAGAAGGTCCGGTTTCCGTTCAATAATGCAAAAATAGCTAACGGGAGTTTCTTGCTGCGGGCGCGGGTTTCAACAATCGCGGAATCGGAATTTGCTAAAAATTTCGTTCCGTCAGCATTCCAAACATAAAGTCTCCCGTCAGTTGAGCTCGTGATGATCTCTTTGCGATTATCGTCATTCAAATCTGCGATGATGGGGGAATTTGTGAAAGGCGCGCCTCCAAGCACAAATTGCGGGAATCCTAAAACCGTGATATCCTCCCGGACCGTGAAGGTCATGACGTCAGCCGGCTCGCTAAAATTGGTCATGAAAATATGAGAATTCGCACCGGAATTGGACAAGCTATTTGGCGTGGTAAACGGAGTAAAAGCGACTTCCGTAGCATTGCCGTTGACCAGCAAATTTATCTCGTTTGAGCCCCAAAACATATCCTCAATCACGCCGGTTTCGGAACCCACACCCGGATCCAAGAAGCCGTAGACTTGTCCGATGTCTTGAGCGCCATCGGCCTCCTCTAAATCCACGCCGCGACGCTGCGGGTTGGCGTTGACTCTGTTCTCTTCAAAATTTGCTAAAATCACTCGCTCATCGATATGCCAAATCAGAATGCCTGAACCCGGCAACCCAAAATCATATTCGTTGACTTCGGTTATCACGCCGACTCTTTCATCCGCGATAATTCGTTGTCCCTGTTCATCCCATTTAAATTCAACGCGTGTCCCGTTGGCGTCGCTTCCGATGGCAATTTGATCGTCGTTTCTATCACGTGTACGATTCTCGAGTAAAAAGTATTCTTGAGAGTCGATTGGAATTTTGTAGATTTTGTTCGGGTTGGAAGATTGAGACACGGCGACCTCGAGATCCGCGCCGTTTCGGATCTCGATGGCGTTTTCCCAGCCGAGAAAAATCTTGGACCAGGCGCTTGGCTGCGCCGGAAGCAGCCCGAAAAAGTTCCCCGAACCCTGATCCATTAAACCAAAAACACCGATACCCGAATTCCCGGTGTCGGGATTGAATAAAATCGGCAGCCCTAATTGGTTTCCCAACATGATCGCCATCGTACCGAGCAAACCAATCTCGATTCCATCCTGACTTTGGGTTTCGGGAAGAATGATGCCATCGCGGATAAAATACCGTTCTGCATTCACCGCAATGCCCGGATAAGTGGGATCCTCGTTTCCAAGCTGTTTTCTCAAAGTACGAAAATTCAAGAAAACCGAGGGGATATCCTGCGGAGTGGCATCGAAGTCAAATGCGAAATCCCGGCCGACCCCTGCGTGAAAAAGCATAAAAGCATCGAATTCGGAAAAGTTGATGTCATCGCCTTGGTCTGCTGACTGAAAAGCTTCCTGAAACAGTTCTGCAAGTCTTTGATCCAAGAGCTCTTCGGAATCAATGGGTGAGTAAAAACTCATTTCCTGAGAAACGGCGTACGCCCTTGACGGCTGCCGGGGATAGACTTCGGATTCCAGCACTAATTTGCCATTGGAAACGGTTTGGTAATAATGGGCCAGAGCGAGTAATTGGTGTTCAAAATACGTTCGATTGTGAGGGGGAGGGTCGAGGATGACATCTTCGGGCGTAGAAAGATCGAACGTGCCATTCCCTGTGGTCAAATTACTATTGTCTTCCAAAAACTCAACTCGAATCGCTAAAATTCGAATGGTATCCGGGTCGGAGAAGGAATTCATGGAAACGTTGAGAGGGTCCCCGATTCTTTCCCTTGGCTCACCAAGTTCCAGCAAGTCTCTATCTGAAAGCCCACTCCAACGTAACTTTAATTTGGAGTTTTGAGCAGCGGCGTTGTGATGAATGAATGCAAGAAGAATCGCGACTGTGCAAAACGTGACAGCTAATTTGTGTGCCATTTAAGAAGTGAAAGAAGATATTTAAGCGATAAAACGAATCCCCGCTTGTAATTGAACAAGCGGGGAAGGTCGTTTATTTTACTGATTTATTGACCGATGGTCAAAGTAAAGCGCATGGTGTCTGAAAGAGGGTGATTTTCACCGGCAGATATGTAACCAAAATCAAATTGATAAATGGAATAACGCAGACCGGCCCCGATAGTCACATAATTGGCTTTTCCAGCGTCATCTCTATTATAACCGGCGCGCAGCGCGATAAGATTCGCATACCAATACTCAGCGCCGACATTCCAAATATAGTTGTTGTTTTGCCAGGCAGTTCCAAAAGCTTTAATGACAGAGTCGGAGGTTCCGTCTGCGTTTTTGTTGACCAAGAGTTTGTTCATGTCGGCTACCAAAGTCACCCGGTTGAACTCCTGATCAACGATGCGGTACGCAAAGCCGACCTTGAGATTTGTAGGCAGCGGATCAGCCTGTGAAGCATCCACGAATGTGACTTTCGGACCGATATTCGTCACACTCAAACCGAAATTCAAACGGTCGACAAAAATATTCTTCTTAAGAAGACCGATATCAACGGAGAAGGCATTGGCCTGCCCATTGTCCTTCTCAGCCCCGGCGCCGACAGAAGACAAATTGCTTCGGATATACCGGACTCCCAGACCGACGCCTAAATCTTCAGTGAGCAACGTCCCGTATGAGAATGCAATCGCCCACTCGTTGCTGTTGAACGTTCCGACCGGCTCCGGCCCGGTTTCATCGGTTATGGTTTGTTCACCGAGATTGATATAAGTGACGTTCACGCCAATCGTCCCGACCCCTTCAATAGATTGTCGGTAGGCTCCAAATAAAAAGTACAGATCGTCTAAGTTAAATTGGGGCAGCCACTTTGAATATAAGGATGTAAACTGTTTGCCCTCTTGAAAGGCGAGTCCGGCCGGGTTCCAATAGACCGCCGAGACGTCGTCAGAGAGAGCCACAAACGCTTCCCCCATTCCGCCTGCCCGCGCATTGGGAGAAATAAGCAGAAACAGCACAGCGGCCTCACTCACCGCAAACACATTGGGAACAATCATAACTAAGATCAACAGAGTTGCGAGACATGTGGTGAATCGTTTCATAACGGAACCTCCAATTAATTTTATGTTTTATAAAGATGATACGATTTCAAAATTCGAAGATGGGCCAGAAATAAAAAACCGAATGCCAGGCTTGAATTCTGCTCTCGGCAGAATCGCCTTCAAACATTCGGGCGTAACGCCCATACTGTAATTCGTTTTCAAGGTTAAAATGGATCTTCGTTAACAAAAATATGTGTAACAAGCCTTATGGCAATTTTAGCAACCCAAAACCTTTAACGAATTTGTATAAGCGCTCTCCTCAAAATTGTTGGTTTAAAATATAGATAATTAGATAAATTTTGTCAAGACTTTTTTTTACGATTTATTTTTTGTGATTTTATTGGTCTGAACCAGTTGTCAATCATTCTTACAAAATCCATGCCAAGCCAAGAAAGGGGGCGACAAAACACCCCCTAAGTTTCCTGAATTATTAAGTTAGCTGAAAGAAGTCCTTAGATTCGTTCCTCATAAAAATCGTTTCAAATTTCGGAATTGAATGACAAAGATGTACCAATATGTAACATTTAGTTGATTTGCGTTCCATATTCTTCTGCAGACAACAACCCCTCTGCCTTTGCATCTACGACTTTCAACTTAATGAGCCATCCCTCTCCATACGGCTCGCTGTTGACCAATTCCGGACTTTCCTCTAATTTTGTATTTATCGCGACCACCTCTCCGGTCAGTGGAGCAAACAAATCGGAAACCGCTTTCACGGCCTCAATTGTGCCGAAAGGCTCCCCCTGAGTAGTCATCTCACCGACAGCCGGTAACTCGACAAAAACGATATCCCCTAACTCACTTTGCGCATAATCCGTAATTCCAATTGTTGCTTTATCGCCGTCAAGGCGAACCCACTCATGTTCTGAGGTGTAGTATAATTCCTCAGGAAGATTCATTTTTCACTCCTTAATAATTTTAATCGACATTGTTTGTGAATAAATCAGCTTGATACTTTTCAATAAACTTGGTATCAAATTGGCCGGAAATAAAATGAGGATGCCTGAGGACCTTTTGATGAAAGGGAATGGTTGTGTGGATACCTTCGACAACAAACTCCTCGAGACAACGATTCATCCGGACCAAAGCTTCATCCCGGTCATTTCCGTGGGTGATAATTTTTGCGATTAATGAATCGTAAAAAGGCGGGATAACGTAATGGGCGTAAGCATGCGTATCCACTCTCACTCCGGGCCCGCCCGGAACATGAAAACTGGTGATTTGACCAGGAGAGGGTCTAAAGTTCTGACTGGGATCCTCAGCGTTGATCCGGCACTCAATGGCGTGCCCGCGCATCTTGTAATCTTTATTCCAGCCAAATTTCTTACCGCCGGCAATTTCGATTTGTCGTTTGACCAAATCCATCCCAAACACGGTTTCTGTAACGGTATGTTCAACTTGAATACGTGTATTCATCTCCATAAAATAGAATCTGCCCGCATCGAAAAGGAACTCAATGGTTCCGGCGCTTTGATAATTCACAGCTTTTGCGCCGCAAATGGCTGCCCGTGACATATCTTTTCTAATTTTCGACGTGATGGCCGGCGACGGAGCCTCTTCAATGAGTTTTTGATGCTTTCGTTGAATCGAACACTCCCGTTCCCCCAAGGCGACGACGTTGCCATGCTCGTCTCCCAAAAGTTGAATTTCGATATGACGTGGATTCTCAAAGAATTTCTCTATATAGACGTCGGGATTGGCAAAAGCCGTCTCGGCTTCCGAACGGGCTGTATTGAATGCCGTTTCTAACTTGGCCTCTTCTCTAACAATACGCATCCCCCGCCCCCCGCCGCCGGCAGAGGCTTTGATGATCACCGGGTAGCCGATTGTGCTTGCGGTCTTTTGCGCCTCGGCAAAATTTTTCAAAATGCCATCGCTGCCGGGAACGACCGGCACCCCGGCCTTTTTCATCGTCTCTTTCGCAAAAGCTTTGTTGCCCAACTTTTCGATCATATCCGGTGTTGGGCCGATGAATTTGATGTCGCAAGATTCACAGATTTCCGCGAAGCGGGCATTTTCTGCTAAAAATCCGTAACCGGGATGAATCGCCTCGCAGTTGGTGACTTCCGCCGCGCTGATGATTCGAGGAATTTGTAGGTAGCTTTGATTGCTCGGGCCGGGGCCGATACAAACCAGCTCGTCTGCAAAACGGACATGGAGTGAATCAGCGTCTGCCTCTGAATAAACCGCCACCGTTGCGATACCCAACTCCTTACAGGCCCGGATAACCCGGAGAGCAATCTCTCCTCGGTTGGCAATTAGAATTTTCTTGAACAAAGGAATGGACCCGGATTTAGCTACGGTTCGATTCGAAAAAGAGGCTGGTTGTATTCGACTGGCTGTCCGTTTTCAACCAGAATCTCGACTATTTTGCCATCGTATTCGGACTCAATTTCATTCATCAGTTTCATGGCCTCGATGATACACAACACCTGACCTTTCTTGACCATCTGATTAACTTCAACATAAGGATCCGCCTCCGGCGCCGGGGCGCGATATAAGGTGCCAACCATCGGCGATTTCATTTCAACCGCGTTGCTGCTTTCAATTTTCCGGGCTTCTTCGTCACGTGCTTTTTCCGGTACGGGTGGAGATTCGCGGGGCGCGGGAGGAGCCGGTACCTGGTAAGTCTGACTTCCGGCAGAATTGGAAAAAGAATTTGTGTTAGGTGCATTTTTTGTGATTTTAATCGTTCTACCCCAACGCGAGATTTCCAACTGCGCGATGTTGCTCTCCTCAACGATCTTGACTAAACGTTTTATTTTATCTTCTTGCATACCCCCTCCTCCTCGGGCAGCTTAGTCGGGCAACTGCTGAGTTGCTAAATGTACAATTTACAGTATAACAATTAATCATAATAGGAATAATAATAAAAACGAAAATATAATTGTAAAAGACCAGAAAGTCAACTGATTTCCTTCGCTTGAATAATTCATAACCACCAAGACACGAAGACGCAAAGGGTTCACAAAGTTTTAATTTATGATAAATTTAGACTGTAAATATTGAATTTCTCATATTTTGGTTTGAAACTGAGTTTAATAACTCATCATTGCTTTAACTTAGTGATTTCTTTGTGTCTTAGTGCCTTCGTGGCGACAATTTAGGAATAATCCTGGTTCGTGAGTCATTTTTGCCCAAGGTCGTGCTATTTGGGAACCCTTTCCTTAATCCCATCGAACCCCAGCTCCGAAAACAGCGGGTCGAGCGTTTTCCACCGCGGCCCAAGATAAGCCATTTTTTCAATGTCGCACTCAATAGGAGCATCCGGTGCAAGCGCTGCCAGACGTTTGGATAAAAAAGCCATCTCGCGATTTTCGAGCAATTTTCTCTTCATCGATGCAACCCCCCGGATAGGGAGATTGGTAAGCGCTTCAATATTATTGTAAATATCTTCAATATCTCGATAATATCGCAGCAAGGACACGGCGCTCTTTCTCCCGATTCCTTTCACCCCCGGAATGTTGTCAACCGAATCGCCCATGAGCGCTAACAGATCGATAATTTGTTCCGGAAGAACTTGGAATTTTTCTTTCACACCCTGGATATCGTATCTCCGGTTTTGGGCAAAGTCCCAAAAAGTTATCCGTTCGTTGACCAATTGTGCCAAATCCTTATCTCCGGAGACGACCGTGATTTCATAACCATCTTGGTGAATCGCCTGCGCTAAAGTTGCGATAATATCATCCGCTTCGTAACGGTCGTCGATATAAGCCGAGACGCCCAGAGCCTCCGTTACCCGGAAACAGGCGTCGAGCTGAGCCTCTAATTCGGGAGGTGGGAGATCTCTGTTCGCTTTGTATTGTGGATAGATCTCATTTCTAAAAGAAGTCGTCAGGCTGCCGTCGAAAGCAACCGCGATGTGGGTCGCCTGTTCTTTTTTTAAGATTTGTAAAAGAAATTCCGTAAAACCGTAAACGGCGTTGACCGATTTGCCGTCCGGTGATTGAATCGTTGTAGGGAGCGAAAAATAGGCTCGAAAAATGTAAGGGCTGGCGTCGATGAGGAAGATAGTTGGCATGTTCGCTAAGTGCTACGTTTCATAATAATTTGTATGGTTTGGAAATAGTTTGATTTTATGTAACAGTTCACCGAGTAACATTTTGGACGCTGATGAACGCAGATAATCGCTGATTTCTTGAAAAACTTTTTGACGACTTGTTTGATCAGGCATTGGTTGTTTTTAACCTGCGGAAATCTATGAAAATCAGCGTCCGAAAAAACGGGTGAACTATTATTACTATTTTTTGAATTTTTCAGTGTTCCAGTTCTAAATTGTTAAATTGTGTCTGAACGAAAACTCGAAAAATGCGCGATTTAAAAACCTCTTCGCGAAGGCGTCCCGCCGAGCCAAGCAGGAATTCACCCTCGGCCAGGAGGCCTTCGGGAAGAGATGATCGTTTTCGTTCAGACGCTAAATTGTCATGGTGCTATAAAATATAGAACAATGGTGCAATTAAACAATGAATCTCAGTGTTGGGATTAGATGCGTTCGCGTGTCCATCACGTGGCGACCGGGTACGGCTTTTCCGGGTCCACGGCTAATTCCGCAATCGCTTTTTTGACGGTCTCGTGCTTGATCTGACCGCGCTCTGCGAGCCGGTAAAGAACCGCGATCACAATACATTCGGCGTCAATTTCAAAAAACCGCCGCAATGCAACGCGGGTATCGCTGCGTCCGAAACCGTCTGTGCCCAACGCGAACAAGTTGCCCGGCACCCACCGGCTGATCTGTTCTGGTACGATTTTCATGTAATCCGAAGCGGCCACAAACGGGCCTTCTTCATTTTTCAACATTTTGGTGAGGTACGCTTCACGCGGCTTCTCCGTTGGGTGCAGCATATTCCAACGCTCAACCTGCATCGCCTCCCAGCGCAGCTCTTTGTAACTCGTGGCGCTCCAAACATCCGCCGACACATTGTATTTTTCGGCCAGAATGTCCTGTGCGCGCAGCGCTTCGCGTAAAATGGAACCGCTACCAAAAATGTGAGCTTTGGACATCTTGATTTTTTTCGGCATCTTTTTGAATTTATAGAGTCCCTTTAAAATTCCCTCTTCCACGCCTTTGGGCATCTTGGCCATAGGATAGTTTTCATTACCCAATGTGATGTAATAGAAAATGTCTTCCCGTTGTTTGTACATACGCTCCAAACCGTTTTGAACGATGACCGCAATCTCATAGGCAAAAGAGGGGTCATAGGTTAACAAATTCGGAATCGTACTCGCCAAAACGTGACTGTGGCCGTCCTCGTGCTGCAGACCTTCCCCGTTCAGTGTGGTTCTTCCGGAGGTGGCGCCTAAGAGAAATCCCCGTCCGCGCATATCGCCAAACGCCCAAATAAGATCGCCGATTCGTTGAAAGCCAAACATCGAGTAAAAAATAAAAAACGGAATCATATCCACACCGTGGGACACATACGACGTTCCGGCGGCCGTAAAAGAAGCCATGGAGCCGGCCTCTGTAATGCCTTCCTCGAGAATCTGGCCGTCTTTGGCTTCCTTGTAATAGAGAAATGTGTTCGCGTCTACCGGTTCGTAAACCTGGCCGCCATGAGCGTAAATTCCGTATTGGCGGAAAAGCGACTCCATACCAAACGTTCGCGCTTCGTCAGGGATGATGGGCACGATTCGTTTTCCAATCTTTTTATCTTTTAAAAGATTGGAGAGCATGCGTACAAAAGCCATGGTTGTCGAAACCTCTCGCTCCGAACCCGCAAAAAACTCCTTGAAAGCGTCAAGCTTCGGGACATCCAACGGTATGGAATAAACCTTTCGTGACGGAACAAAGCCACCGAGCCCGGCTCTTCTTTCGCGCAGGTAGACCATTTCCTCGCTGTCGTCCGGCGGCTTATAAAAAGGCGCTTCCCGGATTTGAGAATCGGGTATGGGGATATCAAAACGATTGCGAAAGTGGATGAGCTCCTGCTCGTTTAATTTCTTTTGCTGATGTGTGATGTTTTTCCCTTCTCCGGCTTCCCCCAAACCATAACCCTTGATGGTTTTTGCGAGAATAACCGTGGGACTGCCTTGATGCTCCAGAGCGGCTTGATAAGCCGCATAGACTTTTGCCGGATCGTGACCGCCGCGTCTGAGTTTCTTAAGCTGTTCATCGGACAGATGTTTCACCGTTTTCAGCAATTCCGGGTGGGTTCCGAAAAAATGATTGCGGAAATAATTCCCGGATTCAACCGTATATTTTTGATATTGGCCGTCTACGCAGTCGTCCATGCGTCGAACGAGAAGACCGTTTTTATCTTGGGCGAGCAAAGGGTCCCAACTGCCACCCCAGATGACTTTTATGACGTTCCAACCGGCGCCCCGAAAAATAGTTTCCAGCTCCTGGATAATCTTCCCGTTTCCCCGAACCGGACCGTCCAGTCGCTGCAGGTTGCAATTAATCACAAAGATGAGATTGTCCAATTGCTCCCGGGACGCTAAGGTTATCGCTCCTAATGATTCCGGTTCATCGGTTTCACCATCGCCAAGAAAAGCCCAAATATGAGTTCCGCTTGTATCCTTGATACCCCGGTCGTGCAGGTAGCGGTTGAAGCGTGCCTGGTAAATCGCCGTGATAGGAGAGAGTCCCATTGAAACAGTGGGGAATTCCCAGAAGTCCGGCATCAGCCAGGGATGCGGATAAGAGGATAAGCCCCCGCCGTGTGCTAATTCCCGGCGGAAGTTTTCCAGTTGCAGCTTCGAGAGCCGTCCTTCCAAGAAGGCACGGGCGTAAATTCCCGGTGAAGCGTGGCCTTGAAAAAATATCTGATCGCCGGAGAAACCGTCCTGCCTGCCTTTAAAAAAATGATTGAATCCAACTTCGTACAGCGTGGCCGCTGACGCATAAGTCGAAATGTGACCGCCGACGTCAGGATATTTAATATTTGCCCGCACCACCATGGCCATGGCGTTCCAGCGAATGATGCTTTTGATTCTTCGTTCGATGGCGCGGGAACCCGGGTAAGGCGGCTGGTGGTCGAGCGGGATTGTATTGATATAATGGGTGTTGGTTGCAAAGGGGACCCGGATACCTTCTTCATATCCCTTCGCGATCAATTGGCTGAGCAAAAATTTTGTACGTTCTTGCCCTTTTATGTGAATCACATCCTCCAGCGCTTCAAGCCACTCTTGGGTTTCATCAACATCGGCGTCGCCGTTCATGTTGGGCCTTTCCGCTAAGGACGGAATCGTATTTTCAGACATCTATTCTCCTTAAAAAAATAATTGTTAGCTGAAGTTGTGGTGAAAGCTATCACGATCTGTGTTTTTGGCCATAAATTAAGTTACTAACATTTCTCACTTCGCGGAATTGCCTTAACCAACTGTAAATAACTATCA